>NZ_JBSFLV010000039.1:0-78196 GCF_053599215.1 Streptomyces sp. NPDC001002
CAGCCCGGCGCAGGCCAAGTCCGAGTGACGTTGTCGGTGAGGTCCTTCCAGACGCCGGAGACGCCTCGCACCTGGGCCTGGCCGCCGAGGTTGCCTTCGGTGCCGACCTCGCGGGCGACGCGGGTGACTTCGTCGGCGAACGCGGAGAGCTGGTCGACCATCGTGTTGATCGTGGACTTCAGCTCCAGGATCTCGCCCTTCGCCTCGACCGTGATCTTCTTGCCGAGGTCGCCCTGGGCCACGGCGGTGGAGACGAGCGCGATGTTGCGGACCTGTGAAGTCAGGTTGTCCGCCATGAAGTTGACGTTGTCGGTGAGGTCCTTCCAGACGCCGGAGACGCCTCGCACCTGGGCCCGCCCGCCGAGGTTGCCCTCGGTGCCGACCTCGCGGGCGACCCTGGTCACCTCGTCGGCGAACGCGGAGAGCTGGTCCACCATCGTGTTGATGGTCGACTTCAGCTCCAGGATCTCGCCCTGGGCGTCCACGGTGATCTTCTGCGACAGGTCGCCGTTGGCCACGGCGGTCGTCACCTGGGCGATGTTCCGGACCTGTGACGTCAGGTTCGAGGCCATGAAGTTGACGTTGTCGGTGAGGTCCTTCCAGACCCCGGAGACCCCTCGCACCTGGGCCCGGCCGCCCAACTGCCCCTCGGTGCCCACCTCGCGTGCCACGCGCGTCACCTCGTCGGCGAACGCGGACAGCTGGTCCACCATCGTGTTCACGGTGAGCTTCAGTTCGAGCAGCTCACCGGTCGCCTCGACGGTCACCGTACGGGTCAGGTCGCCGCGCGCCACCGCCGTCGTCACCAGGGCGATGTCCCGCACCTGCGCGGTCAGCCGGGACGCCATCGTGTTGACCGCCTCGGTCACATCGCGCCAACTGCCGGACAGGCCCGTCACCTTGGCCCGCCCGCCGAGCCGACCCTCCGTGCCCACCTCGCGCGCGACCCGGGTCACCTCGCCGGTGAACAGCGACAGCTGGTCCACCATCTTGTTCACGGCCCGGCCCAGGCGCCGCAGATCACCGCGCAACTGCCTGCTGCCGTCGTGCAGATCGACCCGCTGGGTCAGATCGCCGCCGGCCACCGCGTCCAGCACGCGCGTGGCGTTGGCCGCCGGCGCCACCAGGGCGTCCAGCAACTGATTCACGTCATTGACCCGGGAGGTCCAGGCGCCCTGCCCCGGACTGGCGCTCACCCGCTCGTCGAGCCGCCCGTGCCGCACCAGCTCCCGCTTCACCCGCTGCACCTCGGAATTGAAGTGCGTACTGCGGTCCATGATCTGGTTGAAGGCGGCGGTCAGTTCGGCCACCAGCCCCTGTCCGGTCTCCGGCACTTTGGTGAAGTCGCCGTCCCGGGCCGCGGTCATCGCGGCGAGCAGAGGGCGCAGCTCCGATGCTCGAAGTTGTTCCGGTTTCTGACCGTCTTCGAGCACACGCGTACCACTGTTCTCACTCATGGCGGCCCACTTCGGTAACTCGGCGCTTATGGGCGTGGCCAGTCTGTCACTCTGTCGACGTCCGCTGAGGTGTATTCGTGCGAACCGTTCCGGGAGCTGTCGATGGGGGCCATTCCGACGCAACGGGAGACCGCCTTCCGCGCCTCCGATGCGCCCGCGCACGGGAGCGCGGAGGGGCGCGGGAGCGTGGAGCAGCGCGGAGGCGTGGAGCAGCGTTCGGGCGGTGTGCGCCCGCGCGCACAGAAATCCGCCGCGCTCCCCGGTAGCCCCCTCGCGCCCGGCACCGCCCGCGCGATCGTGCGGGCCGCGCTCACCGAGTGGGCCGAGGTCGCCCTGCCCGGCACCGAACACCTCACCGACCGGCTCGCCGACGACGCCGTGGTCGTGGTCAGCGAACTCGTCACCAACGCCGTCGTGCACGCCGGCACCGACGTCGAGGTGGCCTGCCGGATGGAGGAGGCGAGCGGTGACGTGGTCGTCGAGGTCTGCGACCACCACCCCTCGCGCGCACCGCGCGACGCGGACCTCTCCCGCGCACCGCGCGAAACGGACCTCTCCCGCGCACCCCGCGACGCGGACCAGCGGGGCCCGTACGAGGCCCCGGAGCACGGCCGCGGACTGCGCCTGGTCGCCACGCTCGCCGAGTCCTGGGGCGTCACCTACCGCAGGGGCGCCAAGACGGTCTGGGCGCGGCTGTCCGCCGAGGGCACCACGGCCGCGGACGGCATCGAGGAGTACACCGGCCGGCACGCCGTCACCCACGGCCTCGACGCCGCCGATCTCCTCGCCCCCGAACCCCTGCGCGCCGAGTACGACCGCGAGTGGCTGGACCGCGGCGCCCTGTCCTTCCTCGCCGAGGCCTCCGACCTGCTCGCCGGCCAGCTCGACGAGAACCTCGTCGCCGCCCTCGCAGGCCAGCTGATCGTGCCGCGGCTCGCCGACTGGTGCGCGGTCTGGCTGGAGGACGAGGCCACCGGGCGCGGCGGCTGGGCCGACGGCAGCGGCGGCACCGGACTGCGGCTGGCCCGCGTCTGGCACGGCAGCGAGAACCGCATCGAGGAACTGCGCCGGGCCCTGGAGAAGGACCCGCCCCACCCCGCCGACGCCTCCCGCCCAGGACCGGCCGGCTACCCCTGGCCCGCGGGCGCCCTCGGGCCGCACGGCACGGCACTCGCGTACCGGCTGATCGCGGGCGGCCGTCCGCTCGGCACGCTCGTCATCGGGCGGTCCGGACTCCTGCGCTTCGCCGACGAGGTCACCGGGCTGATCGAGGACCTCAGCCGCCGGGTCGCGCTCGCGGTCGGCGCGGCCCGCCAGTACGCCCGCCAGGCCACCATCAGCCGGGTCCTGCAGCGCGGCCTGCTGCCCGTCGCCGTCGCCGAGATCCCCGGCGTGCACAGCGCCCTCGTCTACGAACCCTGCGACAAGGGCGGCCCCAGCGGCGACTTCTACGACCTCTTCCCGGCCGGCGACGGCCGCTGGTGCTTCGCCGTCGGCGACGTCCAGGGCAAGGGTCCCGAGGCCGCCGTCGTCATCGGCCTGGCCCGCCCCTGGCTGCGGCTGCTGGCCCGCGAGGGCTACCGCGTCGCCGACGTCCTGGACCGCCTCAACCGCCTCCTCCTCGACGACGCCACGGAGGCCGCCGACGCCGCCGCGCGAGCCCTCGTACGCCCGCCGGGACCCGGCGACGGCCCGCAGACCCGCTTCCTGTCCCTCCTCTACGGCGAGCTGGCCCCCTTCGACGGCGGAGTGCGCTGTACCCTCGCCTCCGCCGGACACCCGCTCCCGCTCCTCCTCGGCCCCGACGGCAGCGTGTGCACGGCCGCGCGCCCGCAGACCCTCCTCGGCGTCATCGAGGACGAGACCTACACCAGCGAGACCTTCGAACTGCGCCCCGGCGACACCCTGCTCTGCGTCACCGACGGCGTGACCGAACGGCGGTCGGGACCCCGCCAGTTCGACGACGCCGACGGCCTCGCGACGGCGTTCGCCGGCTGCGCGGGCCTGAGCGCCGAGCTGATCGCGGAGCGCATCCGCCGCCTGGTCCACGAGTTCGGCGGCAAGCCACCGGAGGACGACCTGGCGCTGCTGGTGCTCCAGGCGGAACAGGCACAGCAGGCGGAGTAGCCACGCGCGCGTGCCGGACGGGAGTGGGCATGCGCGGGCGTGCTGGACAATGGAACGCATGCCTTCCGCACTCCCCGACGGTGAACCGGTCCCCGACGACGGCGCCCTCCCGCAGGCCGCGCTGGCCGGCGCCGCCGACCGCCCCCTCGGGTTCTATCTGCACGTCCCGTACTGCGCGACCCGCTGCGGCTACTGCGACTTCAACACCTACACCGCGACCGAGCTGCGCGGCACCGGCGGCGTCCTCGCCTCCCGCGACAACTACGCCGACACCCTGATCGACGAGATCCGCCTCGCGCGCAAGGTGCTGGGCGACGACCCGCGCCCGGTCCGCACGGTGTTCGTCGGGGGCGGCACCCCGACCCTGCTGGCCGCCGACGATCTCGTACGGATGCTGGGCGCGGTCCGCGACGAGTTCGGCCTCGCGCCCGACGCGGAGGTCACCACGGAGGCGAACCCGGAGTCGGTCGACCCGCGATATCTGGCCACGCTCCGCGAGGGCGGCTTCAACCGGATCTCCTTCGGCATGCAGAGCGCGAAACAGCACGTCCTGCAGATCCTGGACCGCACCCACACCCCCGGCCGCCCCGAGGCCTGCGTCGCGGAGGCCCGCGCGGCGGGCTTCGAGCACGTCAACCTCGACCTGATCTACGGCACCCCCGGCGAGTCCGACGACGACTGGCGGGCCTCCCTCGAAGCGGCCCTCGGCGCCGGCCCCGACCATGTCAGCGCCTACGCCCTGATCGTCGAGGAGGGCACCCAGCTGGCCCGCCGGATCCGCCGCGGCGAGGTCCCGATGACCGACGACGACGTCCACGCGGACCGGTACCTGATCGCCGAGGACCTGCTCTCCGCGGCCGGCTTCGACTGGTACGAGGTCTCCAACTGGGCCACCTCCGACGCCGGCCGCTGCCTCCACAACGAGCTGTACTGGCGCGGCGCCGACTGGTGGGGCGCGGGCCCCGGCGCCCACTCCCACGTGGGCGGCGTCCGCTGGTGGAACGTGAAACACCCGGGCGCGTACGCGGCGGCACTGGCGGCGGGCCGATCGCCGGGCGCGGGCCGCGAGCTGCTCTCCGACGAGGACCGCCGCGTGGAACGCATCCTGCTGGAGCTGCGCCTGATCGAGGGCGTCCCGCTGTCCCTGCTGCACGAGGAGGGGCTGAAGGCCGCGGGCCGGGCACTGACGGACGGACTGCTGCAGGAGGGTCCGTACGCGGAGGGGCGAGCGGTGCTGACGCTGCGGGGGCGGCTGTTGGCGGACGCGGTGGTGCGGGACCTGGTGGACTGAGCGGGCGGGAGAGGGACCCGGGGGGAGCGGACCATCAGTCGGCGGGTGCCGTGACGAAGTCGATCAGTTCCTCGACCCGCCCCAGCAGCTCCGGCTCCAGGTCCTTGTACGACCGCACCCGGCCCAGGATCGCCTGCCAGGCCGCACCGGTGTTTTCCGGCCAGCCCAGGGACCGGCACACGCCCGTCTTCCAGTCCTGGCCGTGGGGGATACGGGGCCAGGCCTCGATGCCGAGGGAGGACGGTTTCACGGCCTCCCAGATGTCGATGTAGGGGTGGCCGACGACCAGTGCGTGCTCGCTCGTCACCGCCTGGGCGATCCGCCACTCCTTGGTGCCGGGCACCAGGTGGTCCACCAGGATGCCGAGCCGGGCGTCGGGGCCCGGGCCGAACTCGTCCACGATGGCGGGCAGATCGTCCACGCCCTCCAGGTACTCCACGACCACGCCCTCCACGCGCAGGTCGTCGCCCCACACCCGCTCGACCAGTTCCGCGTCGTGCCGCCCCTCGACGTAGATGCGCCCGGCACGCGCCACACGCGCGCGTGCGCCCGGCACGGCGACCGAACCGGATGCCGTACGGGAGGGACGGGCGGGGCCCGAGGCGGGGCGTACGAGGGTCACCACGCGGCCCTCCAGGAGGAACCCGCGCGGCTCCAGCGGGAAGACCCGGTGCTTGCCGAAGCGGTCCTCCAGGGTCACCGTGCCCGCCTCGCAGCGGATCACCGCGCCGCAGAAACCGGTGCCGGGCTCCTCCACGACCAGTCCGGCCTCCGCCGGGACCTCGGGGACGGGCTTCGGCTTCTTCCACGGCGGGGTCAGATCGGCGGAGTACTGGCGCATTCGGATGACGATAGGAGAAGCGCCGCGGTGACGTCGTACAGATCGCGACGACACGCCGTGACCGACCTCATGGTGAGACCGACTTCATGGTGAGACGCCGAAACGGGCCGCCAACGCGTCCCGTTGCCGCCGTACGAACCCCGCGTCCACCACCGCCCCGTGACCCGGCACGTACAGCGCGTCCTCGCCGCCGAGGTCGAGCAGGCGGTCGAGGGCGGCGGGCCAGTGGGACGGTACGGCGTCGGGGCCCGCCTGCGGTTCGCCGGACTCCTCGACCAGGTCGCCGCAGAACAGCACCGCGGGGGCGTCCGGTGTGCCGGGGACGAGGACCGCCAGGTCGTGGGCCGTGTGGCCCGGGCCGACGTTCGCCAGCAGGACCTGGAGGCCGCCGCCGAGGTCGAGCGTCCACTCGCCGGAGACGTGGTGGTGCGGCGCGACGAGGGAGGCCGCTGCCTCGGTCGCCGTCCGCTCGTCCAGTCCGTTGCGCACCGCGTCCAGCCGCAGCTCCTCGCGCGCGTGCAGCGACACCACGTCCAGGCCCACCGCGCCGAAGACCTCCGCCTCCGCGAACGCCGCCGCCCCGAAGACATGGTCGAAATGCGGGTGGGTGAGCGCGAGATGGGTCACAGGGTGACCGGCGAGCGCCTGCGCGCGCGTACGCACCAGCGCGCCCTCGGCGAGGCTCGACCCCGAGTCGATCACGAGCGCCGTGCCGTCCCCGACGACCAGCCCCGCCGTGCAGTCCCAGCCCGGCAGCCGGCACCGCCCGGCACCGGCCGCCAGCCGCTCCCACCCCAGCTCTTCCCAAGTCACCGTCATACGGCGACGCTAGCTGTACGGGGTCGCTCCGCAGGCCGTCCTTGCCCGGGGAGTACCCCTCCGCCGTACACTGGCCGGGGAATGCTGGCACTCGGCTGGACAGAGTGCCAGGCGAAGCGCCCAGGGGACGAGTTCGGGAGGTGTGCGCGATGTTGAGTGAACGACGGCTCCAAGTGCTGCGCGCCATCGTCCAGGACTATGTCGGCACCGAGGAGCCGGTCGGGTCGAAGGCCCTCACCGAGCGGCACAACCTCGGCGTCTCCCCGGCGACGGTGCGCAACGACATGGCGGCCCTGGAGGACGAGGGCTTCATCGCCCAGCCGCACACCAGCGCCGGGCGGATCCCCACCGACAAGGGCTACCGGCTGTTCGTCGACAAGCTCGCCGGCGTCAAGCCGATGAGCGGTCCCGAGCGGCGTGCCATCCAGAACTTCCTGGACGGCGCCGTGGACCTCGACGACGTCGTGGCCCGCACGGTACGGCTGCTCGCGCAGCTCACCCGGCAGGTCGCCGTCGTGCAGTACCCCTCGCTGACCCGCTCGACCGTCCGGCACGTGGAGCTGCTCGCACTGGCTCCCGCCCGGCTGATGCTGGTGCTGATCACGGACACCGGCCGGGTCGAGCAGCGCATGGTGGACTGCCCGGCGCCCTTCGGGGAGACCTCGCTCGCGGATCTGCGGGCGCGGCTCAACAGCACGGTCGCGGGCCGCCGGTTCTCCGACGTGCCCCGGCTCGTGGAGGACCTCCCCGACGCCTTCGACGTCGAGGACCGCGGCACGGTCTCGACGGTGCTCTCCACCCTCCTGGAGACACTCGTCGAGGAGAACGAGGAGCGGCTGGTGATCGGCGGAACCGCCAATCTCACCCGTTTTGGACATGACTTCCCCCTCACCATCCGCCCCGTTCTGGAGGCCTTGGAGGAACATGTCGTACTCCTCAAGTTGCTTGGCGAGGCAGGGGATTCGGGCATGACCGTACGCATCGGTCACGAGAACGCCTACGAGGGACTCAACTCCACTTCCGTGGTGTCGGTGGGCTACGGTTCGGGCGGCGAGGCAGTCGCCAAGCTCGGCGTGGTCGGACCGACCCGCATGGATTACCCGGGAACGATGGGAGCGGTACGCGCAGTGGCACGGTACGTCGGACAGATCCTGGCGGAGTCGTAAGTGGCCACGGACTACTACGCCGTTCTCGGCGTGCGCCGCGACGCGTCGCAGGATGAGATCAAGAAGGCGTTCCGTCGGCTCGCGCGCGAGCTGCACCCGGACGTCAACCCGGATCCGAAGACCCAGGAGCGGTTCAAGGAGATCAACGCCGCCTACGAGGTGCTCTCGGACCCGCAGAAGAAGCAGGTCTACGACCTCGGCGGCGACCCGCTCTCGCAGGCCGGCGGCGGTGCCGGCGGCTTCGGCGCGGGCGGCTTCGGCAACTTCTCCGACATCATGGACGCGTTCTTCGGCACGGCCTCGCAGCGCGGCCCGCGCTCGCGGACCCGCCGGGGCCAGGACGCCATGATCCGGCTGGACATCGAGCTGGACGAGGCGGCCTTCGGCACCACGAAGGACATCCAGGTCGACACGGCGATCGTCTGCACCACCTGCAACGGTGAGGGCGCGGCGCCGGGGACCTCGGCCCAGACCTGTGACATGTGCCGCGGTCGCGGCGAGGTGTCCCAGGTCACCCGGTCCTTCCTGGGCCAGGTCATGACCTCCCGCCCCTGCCCCCAGTGCCAGGGCTTCGGCACGGTCGTGCCGACCCCGTGCCCGGAGTGCGCGGGCGACGGCCGGATCCGCTCCCGCCGCACGCTCACGGTCAAGATCCCGGCCGGCGTCGACAACGGCACGCGCATCCAGCTCGCGGGCGAGGGCGAGGTCGGCCCCGGCGGCGGCCCCGCCGGCGACCTGTACGTCGAGATCCACGAGCTGCCGCACGCGATGTTCCAGCGGCGCGGGGACGACCTGCACTGCACGGTCACCCTCCCGATGACCGCGGCCTCCCTCGGCACGAAGGTGCCGCTGGAGACGCTGGACGGTCTGGAGGAGGTCGACATCCGGCCCGGCACCCAGTCCGGCCAGTCGATCCCGCTGCACGGCCGGGGCGTCACGCATCTGCGCGGTGGCGGCCGGGGCGACCTCATCGTGCACGTCGAGGTCCAGACCCCGAGCAAGCTGGACCCGGAACAGGAGCGCCTGCTGCGCGAACTGGCCCAGCTGCGCGGCGAGGAGCGTCCCACGGGGCAGTTCCAGCCGGGGCAGCAGGGGTTGTTCTCCCGGCTGAAGGACGCCTTCAACGGTCGCTGAGGACGAGTTCGACGGTCGCTGACGGGCTGCCGGGGGCCGCCGCCCCCGGACGTCCCGCAGGTCGGAATCGGCCACCGGCGTCGACAGATGCCGGAGGCCTATGCCCTACCGAAGGCCGATTCGGACTTGTTCGGAGGACGTGACAACATGCCGTCATGTCCTCCGCACTGACCGATCTCTTCCCTCACCCGATCGTGCAGGCGCCCATGGCGGGCGGCGTCTCCGTGCCGCGGCTCGCCGCCGCCGTGTCCGAGGCCGGCGGGCTCGGGTTCCTCGCCGCCGGGTACAAGACGGCCGACGGCATGTACCAGGAGATCAAGCAGATCCGAGGGCTCACCAACCGTCCCTTCGGCGTGAACCTCTTCATGCCGCAGCCGGACAACGCCGACCCCGGCGCCGTCGAGATCTACGCCCACCAACTGGCCGGCGAGGCCGCCTGGTACGAGACCGAGCTCGGCGATCCGGACAGCGGCCGGGACGACGCCTACGACTCCAAGCTCGCGGTGCTGCTCGACAACCCGGTGCCGGTGGTCTCCTTCCACTTCGGCATCCCGGGCCGGGACGTGCTGGACTCGCTGCGCCGGGCCGGCACCTTCACCGTGGTCACCGTGACGACGCCCGAGGAGGCCCTCGCGGTGGAGCGGGCGGGCGCGGACGCGGTGATCGCGCAGGGCGTGGAGGCCGGCGGTCACCAGGGCACCCACCGGGACATCCCGGAGAACGACGGCTCCGGCATCGGCGTGCTCTCCCTGGTCGCCCAGGTCCGCGAGACCGTCACGCTGCCGATCCTCGCCGCCGGCGGCATCATGCGCGGCGGCCAGATCGCCTCCGTCCTCGCGGCGGGCGCGAGCGCGGCCCAGCTCGGCACGGCGTTCCTCGCCACCGCCGAGTCCGGCGCCGCCGCCGTCCACAAGCAGGCACTGACCAACCCGCTGTTCGCCCGTACGCAACTGACCCGCGCCTTCTCCGGCCGCCCCGCCCGCGGCCTGGTCAACCGCTTCATGCGCGAGCACGGCCCGTACGCCCCCGCCGCCTACCCGGAGGTCCACCACCTCACCTCGCCGCTGCGCAAGGCCGCCGCCAAGGCCGGCGACGCGCAGGGCATGGCGCTGTGGGCGGGACAGGGCCACCGCATGGCCCGCGAACTCCCCGCCGGACAGCTGGTGGAGGTCCTCGCGGCCGAACTGGACAGTGCGCTGACAGCGTTGTCGGGCAAGGGCGGCTTCCGGTGACCGCGCCGGTGTTCGTGGTCGACTCCCTGGCGGGCGTGGGCCCCGGGTCGATCGTCGAGGTGACCGGCGCCGAGGGCCGCCACGCGGTCTCGGTACGACGGCTGCAGCCCGGCGAGGACGTGGTGCTGACCGACGGTCTGGGCCGGGGCGCGGCCGGTACGGTCCTGCGCACCGAGGGCAAGGACCGCCTCCTCGTCGAGCCGACCGACTTCCCGGTGGAACCCGAACCCACCCCCCGTATCACCGTCGTCCAGGCCCTCCCCAAGGGCGACCGCGGCGAGTTGGCCGTCGAGACGATGACCGAGACCGGTGTCGACGCGATCGTCCCCTGGGCCGCCGCCCGCTGCATCACCCAGTGGAAGGGCGAGCGCGGCCTCAAGGCCCTCACCAAGTGGCGGGCCACCGCCCGCGAGGCCGGCAAGCAGTCCCGCCGGCTGCGCTTCCCGGAGGTCGCGGACGCAGCGACGACCGCTCAGGTTGCCGCACTTCTCGCCAAAGCCGACTTCGCCGCCGTCCTGCACGAGGACCGCGCCTACCCCAGCGACCCGCTGGCCACCGCCGAACTCCCCGCCACGGGCGAGATCGTGCTGGTCGTCGGCCCCGAAGGCGGCGTCTCCCCCGAGGAGTTGGCGCGCTTCGAGGTAGCCGGCGCGAGGGCCTACCGGCTCGGGCGTAGCGTGCTGCGTACCTCGACCGCGGGCACCGCGGCGACGGCCCTGCTCCTCGGCCGCACCGGCCGCTGGTCCTGACCGACCCACGGGGGAACCTCATGGAACTCGCCCAAGTCCGCCTCCTCGTCACCGACTTCGCCGCCTGCTACCGCTTCTACGCCGAAGTCCTCGGCCTCAAGCCGCAGTCGGGCGCGACCGAGGGCCCGTACGAGAAGTTCAGCCCGGCCACCGGTTCGGCGGGCATCGCCCTCCAGGACCGGGCCATGATGGCCGAAGTCCTGGGCGAACTCGGCGACTCGGCCACCGGCCACCGCTCCCTGGTCGTCCTGCGCGTCGACAACCTCGACACCTACTGCGCCCAGATCACCGAGCGCGGCGCGACCCTCCTGCACGGCCCCGCGCCCTTCACCGACCGCATGCGTGTCGCCCATCTCAAGGACCCCGAGGGCAACTTGGTGGAGCTTCAGGAATGGCTGCTGCTGCGCGGCTGACGGCCACCGGGTGGATGTTCGGGTCCGGCAGGTTGCCGGTGTGCCTCCCAAGGTGACCGCATGCGGTCTACCGTGGGCACGTGCCAAGTGGCAGGCTGCCCTCCATGGGGGCATTGAGGCGGATTTGGCTTCGGCCGCGCGGACCGCGGGTACTGGCCGTGGCCGGGCTCGTGGTGCTCGGTGTCGGCGGAGCGGTCGGGTGTGATCCCAACGGGCTGAGCACCGCAGCGGTGGCGTACACGACCGACCAGACCGCGACCAAGGAGCTGGAGCGGAAGAACGTCGACGTCCAGTGGCTCAGCTGCACCGCCAACTACGGCAACGACAAGGCGTACACGCCGGGCAAGTCGACGCCCGAGGCGAGCGAGACGACCGTCGCCAACGTGGACTGCCAGGGTGAGACCAAGGACGGCCGGGACATCACCGTCTCCGGGACGGTCACCCGCGCGGTCAACGGCTCCTGCGTACGCGGTCAGTTGGTCGCCAAGGTCGGCGGCAAGGAGTGGTTCCGGGTCAACGGTCTCGGCAACTGCAACGCCACCCCGTCCCCGGTCAACCCGCCCGCCACCTACCAGCAACCCGGCGAACCCACGGTCACGGTGACCGTCACCCGGACGATCTATTGCCAGGGCGACCCCAGTTGCTGGCCCGTAGAGGGCAAGTGACCGGTCCGGACAGTCCGTGGCCAAGTGATCCAAACCCCTGTGCCCGGTGAGCGCGGCTGCATAGAGTGATCGGGTGACACAGTCCGCGGCCCACGCCTATCTCCGGTATCCGCATCCGCACGGCGACTTGGTGGCGTTCACCGCCGAGGACGACGTGTGGCTCGCGCCCCTCGACGGCGGTCGGGCCTGGCGGGTGAGCGCCGACAACGTGCCGGTCAACCATCCGCGCATCGCGCCGGACGGGACGACCGTCGCCTGGACGTCCAGCCGGGACGGCGCCCCCGAGGTGCATGTCGCGCCGGTCGACGGAGGCCCCGCCAAACGCCTGACGTACTGGGGGAGTTCGCGCACCCAGGTGCGCGGCTGGACCCCGGGCGGCGAGGTGCTCGCGATCAGCACCCAGGGTCAGGCGAGCCTGCGCCGCAGCTGGGCGCGGGCCGTCCCGCTGGACGGCGGACCGGCCACCACCCTGCCGTACGGGCCCGTCGGCGATGTGGCCTTCGGCCCGTCCACGGTCCTGCTGTCCGCGCCGATGGGCCGCGAGGCCGCCTGGTGGAAGCGGTACCGGGGCGGCACGGCGGGCAAGTTGTGGATCGACCCGGACGGCGACGGCGAATTCGTGCGCCTGCACGAGGAGTTGGACGGGAATCTCGAAACCCCCGTGTGGGTGGGGGAGCGGCTCGCGTTCCTCTCCGACCACGAGGGCGTCGGCGCCGTCTACTCCTCCCTCGCCGACGGCTCCGATCTGCGCCGCCACACACCGGTCGACGCCTTCTACGCACGGCACTTGGCCGGCGACGGCAGCCGACTCGTCTACTCCAGCGCCGGCGAGCTGTGGACCCTCGACGACCTCGACGGCGCCGAACCCCGCCGCCTCGACATCCGGCTCGGCGGCCCGCGCGTCGACCTCCAGCCCTTCCCCGTGAACGCGTCCCGCTGGTTCGGCTCCGCCCACCCCGACCACACCGCCCGCGGCAGCGCGGTCGCCGTCCGCGGCGCCGTGCACTGGGTCACCCACCGCGCCGGACCCGCCCGCGCGCTCGCCGCCGAACCCGGCGTACGGGCCCGGCTGCCGCGCACCTTCCGCGCCGACGGCGAGGAACACGTCGTCTGGGTCACCGACGCCGAGGGCGACGACGCCCTGGAGTTCGCCCCCGCGACCGGCAGCGCCCCGGGCACCACCCCGCGCCGGCTCGCCGCCGGACAGCTCGGCCGGGTCCTCGACCTCGCCGTGGCCCCCGACGGCAGCCGGGTCGCCGTCGCCGCGCACGACGGACGCGTCCTGCTCGTCGAGCGGGACAGCGGCGAGGTCCGCGAGCTCGACAGCAGCGCCGACGGCAACGTCTCCGGGCTGGTCTTCTCACCCGACTCAGGCTGGCTCGCCTGGTCCCACCCCGGCCCGCGCCCGCTGCGTCAGCTCCGGCTCGCCAACACCACCGACCTGTCGGTCACCGAGGCCACCCCGCTCCGCTTCCGCGACTACTCGCCGGTCTTCACCCTCGACGGCAAGCACCTCGCGTTCCTCTCCGCGCGCTCCTTCGACCCGGTCTACGACGAGCACGTCTTCGACCTGGCCTTCGTCGGCGGCTCCCGCCCGCACCTGATCACGCTGGCCGCGACCACACCGTCCCCCTTCGGACCGCAGCGCCACGGCCGCCCCTTCGAGGCCCCGGACAAGGACGAGACGCCCGACAGCGAGGGCGCCCCCAGCACCCGTATCGACCTCGAAGGGCTCGCCGAGCGGATCGTGCCGTTCCCGGTCGAGGCCGCCCGCTACACCACCCTGCGCGCCGCCAAGGACGGCGTCCTGTGGCTGCGCCACCCCGTGCGCGGGGTCCTCGGCGCCTCCCGGGCCACCCCGGACGACCCCGACCCGCGGACCGCGCTGGAACGGTACGACCTGGTCCAGCAGCGCATCGAGCACCTCGCCTCCGACGCCGACCACCTCGCGGTCAGCGGGGACGGCAAGCGGGTCCTGCTGTGGACCGACGGCAAGCTCAAGGTCGTCCCCAGCGACCGGCGCGCCTCCGGCGACGACGACAGCGACACGAACATCACCGTCGACCTCACCCGCGTCCGCCAGACCGTCGACCCGGCCGCCGAGTGGCGCCAGATGTACGACGAGACCGGCCGCCTCATGCGGGACAACTTCTGGCGCCCCGACCTGGGCGGCGTCGACTGGACCGGCGTACTCGACCGCTACCGCCCCGTCCTGGACCGGGTCGCCACCCACGACGACCTCGTCGACCTCCTCTGGGAGGTGCAGGGCGAGCTGGGCACCTCGCACGCCTACGTCACCTCGCGCGGCGGCCACGGCGACGGCGAGCGCCAGGGCCTGCTCGGCGCCGACATCTCCCGTCACGAGGACGGAAGTTGGCGCATCGACCGGGTCCTGCCCGCCGAGACCTCCGACCCCGACGCCCGCTCCCCGCTCGCGGCCCCCGGCGTAGCGGTCCGCGCGGGCGACGCGATCGTCGCCGTATCGGGCCGCCCCGTGGACCCCACCACCGGCCCGGGCCCCTTGCTGGTCGGCACAGCGGGCAAACCGATCGAGCTGACGATCCTCCCGTCCGGCGGCGGCGACCAGCGCCACGCGGTCGTGGTCCCGGTCTCGGACGAGGAACCCCTCCGCTACCACGCCTGGGTCGCCGACCGCCGCGCCTACGTCCACGAACACTCCGCCGGCCGCCTCGGCTACCTCCACGTCCCCGACATGCAGGCCCCCGGCTGGGCCCAGATCCACCGCGACCTCCGTATCGAGGTGGCCCGCGAGGGCCTCGTCGTCGACGTCCGCGAGAACCGCGGCGGCCACACCTCCCAACTCGTCGTCGAGAAGCTGGCCCGCCGTATCGTCGGCTGGGACGTCCCGCGCGGCGTCCGCCCCTACAGCTACCCCGAGGACGCCCCCCGCGGCCCCGTCGTCGCCATCGCCAACGAGTTCTCCGGCTCCGACGGCGACATCGTCAACGCCGCGATCAAGGCCCTCGGCATCGGCCCCGTCGTAGGCACCCGCACCTGGGGCGGAGTAATCGGCATCGACCACCGCTACCACCTGGTCGACGGCACCCTGGTCACCCAGCCCAAGTACGCGTTCTGGCTGGAGGGTTACGAGTGGGGAGTGGAGAACCACGGGGTCGACCCGGATGTCGAGGTCCTGCAACGCCCGCAGGACTGGGCAGCGGGCAGGGATCCCCAACTGGACGAGGCGATCCGCTTGGCCCTTGAGTCACTGGAGACCAGCCCGGCCAAAACCCCGCCCAGCTTGCCCACCTAAGGGGCGCGGGGCTGTATCGATTTGCGGCTCCGCCGCGTGGGCGCGACCAGCCACGATGCACCCGCACCCGACAACGCTACGATGCCCCCATATTCGATCAATCTGTGCGAGGAGCGGCCACATGCCAGGGGACCCTCAAGACGACTGCCTGTTCTGCAAGATCGCCGCAGGACACATCCCGGCCACCATCGTCCGTGAGACACAGACCACCGTCGCGTTCCGGGACATCAACCCCCAGGCCCCCACCCACATCCTGGTCATCCCCAAGGCCCACTACGAGAACGCCGCCGAACTGGCCACCGCCGAACCGACAGTCGCCGCCGACGTACTGCGCGAGGCCGGCGAAATCGCCGCCGAGGAAAAGCTCGACAGCTACCGGATCGTCTTCAACACCGGCACCGGCGTAGGCCAGACCGTCTTCCACGCCCACGCCCACATCCTGGGCGGCCGAGGCATGACCTGGCCCCCCGGCTAAGCCAAGTCACCATGTCCGTACGCGAATTGGTAGTCCTCGGCACAGCCAGCCAGGTCCCCACCCGCCACCGCAACCACAACGGCTACCTCCTCCGCTGGGACGCCGAAGGCATCCTCTTCGATCCCGGCGAAGGCACCCAGCGCCAGATGCTCCGCGCGGGCGTCGCCGCGCACGACCTCAACCGGATCTGCGTGACGCACTTCCACGGCGACCACTCCCTCGGCCTGGCCGGCGTGATCCAGCGCATCAACCTGGACCGGGTCCCGCACGAGATCACCGCGCACTACCCGCGCTCGGGCCAGCACTTCTTCGACCGCCTGCGCTACTCCACCGCCTACCGCGAGACGGTCGGCATCACGGAAGCCCCCGTGGACGCGGACGGCGTGTTCGTCACCACACCCTCGTACACCCTGGAAGCGCGCAAGCTCTCCCACCCCGTCGAGTCCTACGGCTACCGCCTCACCGAACCCGACGGCCGCCGCATGCTCCCCGACCGCCTCGCCGAGCACGGCATCAAGGGCCCGGACGTGGGCCGTATCCAACGCGAGGGATCGGTCGACGGGGTCCCGCTCGCCGAGGTCAGCGAAACGCGCCGCGGCCAGCGGTTCGCGTTCGTCATGGACACCCGCCTCTGCGACGGAGTGCACGCCCTCGCAGAGGGCTGCGACATGCTCGTCATCGAGTCGACGTTCCTCGACGAGGACGAGCAACTCGCCGTGGACCACGGCCACTTGACCGCCGGACAGGCGGCGAGGGTGGCGCGCGAGGCGGGCGTACGGCATCTGGTCCTCACGCACTTCAGTCAGCGCTACTCCGACCCCGACGAGTTCGAGCGGCAGGCACGGGACGCGGGCTACGAGGGGGAGCTGACCGTGGCGCACGATCTACTGAGGGTGCCGGTTCCGAAACGGCGATAAAACACCCGTACGATACTTCGATGCCTCTCCCCAAAGCCGAACTGCACCTGCACATCGAAGGCACCCTGGAGCCGGAGCTCGCCTTCTCCCTCGCCGCCCGCAACGGCGTCGAGCTGCCCTACGCGGACACGGAAGAGCTCCGCAAGGCGTACCTCTTCGACGACCTCCAGACCTTCCTGAACCTCTACTACGAGCTGATGGCGGTCCTGCGCACCGAGCGCGACTTCGAGGACCTTGCGAACGCCTATCTCGCCCGCGCCGCCGCGCAGGGCGTACGGCACGCGGAGATCTTCTTCGACCCGCAGGCGCACCTCGCGCGGGGCGTGGACATGGGCACGGTGGTGAACGGCCTGTGGCGGGCGCTGGGGAGCAGCGAGGCGCACCACGGCGTCTCCACCCGCCTCATCCTGTGCTTCCTGCGCGACCAGTCCGCCGAGTCGGCCTTGGAGACGCTGGAGGCCGCGAAGCCGTACCTCGACCGGATCGTCGGCATCGGCCTCGACTCGGCGGAGGTCGGTCACCCGCCGGTGAAGTTCCGCGAGGTCTACGAGGCCGCCGCCGCCCTCGGTCTACGACGGGTCGCGCACGCCGGTGAGGAGGGCCCGCCGGAGTACATCACCGAGGCCCTGGACGTCCTCGGCGTCGAGCGGATCGACCACGGGTTGCGCTGCATGGAGGACAAGGCACTCGTCGCCCGCCTGGTCAGGGACCGGATCCCGCTGACCCTGTGCCCGCTCTCCAACGTCCGGCTGCGCGCGGTGGACGTGCTCGCCGAGCACCCGCTGCCCGCCATGCTCGACGCCGGTCTGCTCTGCACGGTCAACTCCGACGACCCCGCCTACTTCGGCGGCTACGCGGGCGACAACTTCGACGCGGTGCGCTCGGCGCTGGGTCTCGGCGAGGACCGGTTGCGCGAGCTGGCCCGCAACTCGTTCGTCGCGTCCTTCCTGGAGGACGACGAGGAGCTGCGGGCCCGATACCTGGCCGAGGTCGACGCGTACGAGTTCTAGACCTACGTGTTCTAGGCGGCCGGCGTCGTGTCGTACGCGTGCGGGACGGGCGCGTCCACGGAGATCGTCTCCACCGGGATCTCCACGACCGGCAGTTGACGTCTCCCGAAGCCCAGCGCGACCGCCGTCATCGGTACGGCGATCACCAGCAGTCCGACCGCCAGGATCGCCCCCATCGCCGGGAACCCGGCCCGCGCGGCCAGCACGCTTCCCGCCAGCGGGCCCGCGGCCGTCCCCAGTGAGGACGCCGAGCCGACCAGGACGGCCCAGCGGCCGCGGGGGTCGAGGGAGGCGGCGAGGCCGATGACGTACGAAAGGACGACCGGGTAGAGGAGGTTCCAGGCGATCTCGCCGGTCGCGAAGGTCGTGAGGTCGGTCGCGGACGCGCTCAGCAGGATGCAGAGCGAGATGACGGCCGTACCGGCGCCGATGGGCAGCGCGCGGCCCAGGCGGGGGCCGAGGGCGCCCGCGACCGTCACGCCGAACAGGCCCGCGCCGAGCGCCACCGCGAAGACCGCGCCGACGGTGGTCTCCGTCAACCGGGCCTGGTCCAGGCCGATCCGGCCGCTGACGCCCCACAGGGAGTTCTGCACGAGGGACCAGCAGGGCATGGTGACGGCGAGGAGCAGTCCCGCGCGGAAGTGGGGGAGGCGGCTGCCGTCGAGCACGGCGTGGGTGGTCGCCGTGCGCAGGGGGAGGCGGGCGGTGAGCGGCCAGACGAGCAGTGCGGTCAGGGCGATCGCGGCGAGGGGTTGGCCGTGGCCGGGGCCGAGGTGCGGGACCGTGAGGTAGACCGCGCCGGCGAGTGCGGAGACGCCGAGCAGGCCGACCGTGGTGGTGCGGTGCGGATCGGGCTGGGCGGCGATGCCGGTGGCGGCGACCGTGGTGGCCGTACCGGAGCCGAATCCGCCGATCAGCGCGCCCACGACGACTGCCGGGACGGCGGTGGTGAGGGCGGCGGTGCCGTAGCCGAGGACGGCGAGGGCGAGGCCGATGCGGGCGAGGGTGCGGGGGCCGACGCGGTCGACGCGGGAGGCGAGGACGAAGCCGGCGGCGGCCGAGCTCAGCAGCAGCGCGCTGCCGAGGGCGCCGGCCTGCGTGGCGCTCAGCGGCAGCCCGGAGTCCAGGCGGCCGACGGTGGTCGGGAGGAGGTAGGGAGCGAGGTACCCGGCCGTGAAAAGGGCGACGAGGGGCCAGGCGATGGTGCGGGGGGCGAACACGGGCGTTCCCAGGGCATGCGAAAGAAGCGGCTCAAGAAGGGGGTTGGGCGCAGGCCGTCGACGGACAGGAACGCGCGAGGAATTTGTATCAAGCACGCGGTTCCGGAAAGAAGCCCGGGATGTGTGATGTGGCGCACGTTGCGTTTGGGGTGGGGGAGGTCGGGTAGCGGAGAGCGGCGCCGAGGTGAACTCGGCCTGTCTTACCGGCGCTAACGCCAGTGCACCGCGCCTCCCGTGCCCGGTGCCATGGACTCGATCTTCTCCCTGATCTCCCGCATCACCGTCACGATCCGCTCCTCGTGCTCCGAGGTCAGCCGGGCCACCGGCACCGCGCAGCTGATCGCGTCCTGGGCCGGGTCGTCGTAGCGCAGGGCGAAGCCGAAGCCGACGATGCCGAGGACGCCCTCCTCGCGGTCGATCGAGTAGCCGCGGGCGCGGATCAGGGCGAGGTCGGAGGCGAGGGACTCTCGGGTGGTGCGGGTGTTGGGGGTGAGGGCCTCGTACGGGCCCTCGGGCAGTTCCTCGTCCGGGCGCTGGGCCAGCAGTGCCTTGCCCAGCGCGCCCACGTGCGCCGGCAGCCGCCGTCCGACCCGCAGGATCGTGCGCAGGTACTCGTGCGACTCCCGGGTCGCGAGATACGCCACGTCCCGGCCGTCGAGGCGCCCCATGTGGATCGTCTCGCCGAGCGCCACGGAGGCCTCGTCGAGATACGGGCGTACGGCCCGCACGCGCGGGTCGGAGTCGAGGTAGCTGGTGCCGGTGAGCAGGGCGTGGATGCCGATGCCGTAGAGCGAACCGGTGACGTCGGTACGGACCCAGCCGCGGCTGATCAGGGTCTGGAGCAGCGCGTACATCGAGCTGCGCGGCACGCCCAGCTCGTCGGCGAGTTCCTGGAGGCGCGCGGGACGGTCGCCGCGCGCGGCGAGCAGTTCGAGCAGCTCGACCGTGCGGGCGGCGGACTTCACCTCGCGAACGCCACCGGGCTCTGACATGCGCCGATCGTAGCGAGCGTGAGCGC
Source organism: Streptomyces sp. NPDC001002 (assembly GCF_053599215.1). NCBI lineage: Bacteria > Bacillati > Actinomycetota > Actinomycetes > Kitasatosporales > Streptomycetaceae > Streptomyces > Streptomyces sp. NPDC001002. The sequence goes on from NZ_JBSFLV010000039.1 coordinate 19,809, forward strand.
CCCATTGACGGTCGCTGTTCGCGTATCTAATCTCTGTCTTCATACGTGGATAACGTCTACATGGGGAGATGGCCTCAGGTGTCCAAGGTGAACGGCGCAACGGAGACCGTGGTGCGCAGGCTGCGGGACGGGATGACGGGCGGTGTGCTCTCCTTCCCGCTCACCTCCTTCCACGAGGACGGCTCGCTCGACCCGGACGGCTTCCGCGCGCATGTCGCGGCGCAGATCGCCGCCGCCCCCGGCGCCGTCTTCCCGGCCTGCGGCACCGGCGAGTTCTTCTCGCTGGACGAGGACGAGTACCGCCGGGTCGTCGCCGTCACGGTCGAGGAGGCGGCCGGCCGACTGCCCGTGGTGGCCGGCGTCGGCTACGGCTGGGCGCAGGCCGTACGGTTCGCCCGCATCGCCGAGGAGGCCGGCGCCGACGCCCTCCTGGTCCTGCCGCACTACCTCGTCGCCGCCCCGCAGGACGGCCTGGTCGCCCAGCTGGAGCGGATCGCCGCCCGCACCTCGCTGCCGCTCATCGCCTACCAGCGCGGCCAAGTCGCCTTCGGCATGGACGCGTTCAGGCGGATCACCGAGATCCCCGGCGTCATCGGCCTCAAGGACGGCCACAGCGACCTCGACCGCCTCCAGCGCCTCACCCTGGCCGCCCCCGAGGACTTCCTCTTCTTCAACGGCGCCTCCACCGCCGAGATCCAGGCCCGCGCCTACGCCACCGTCGGCGTCCCCGCCTACTCCTCCGCCGTGCACGCCTTCGCCCCCGAGATCGCGAACGCCTTCTTCGCCGCCCTGAGCACCGGCGACGACGGCACGGTCGACAAACTGCTGCGCGACTTCTACGTCCCGCTCGTCGAACTCCGCGACCGGGTACCGGGATACGCCGTCTCGCTGGTCAAGGCGGCGGCCCGGCTGCGTGGCCGTCCCGTCGGTCCGGTCCGCGCCCCGCTCACCGACCCCTCGGCCGCCGACCTGGCCGACCTCAAGGCCCTCCTCGCGGCCGGCCTCGACCTCGTAGGAGCCGCCCTGTGAACCTCACCATCACCGACGTCCGGCTCACCCCGATCCTCATCGCCGACCCGCCCCTGCTCAACACACAGGGCGTGCACCAGCCGTACACCCCCCGGCTGATCGTCGAGGTGGAGACGGCCGACGGGATCACCGGCGTCGGCGAGACGTACGGCGACACCAAGTACCTGGAGCTGGCCCGGCCGTTCGCCGAGAAACTGAAGGGCCGTCAGGTCACGGATCTGAACGGGCTGTTCACGATCGCCGACGAGGTCTCCGTGGACGACTCCCGGGTCTCCGCGCAGGTCGACGTGGGCGGACTGCGCGGGGTCCAGACCGCCGACAAGCTGCGTCTGTCCGTCGTCTCCGGCTTCGAGGTGGCCTGCCTCGACGCCCTCGGCAAGACGCTCGGCCTGCCCGTGCACGCGCTGCTCGGGGGCAAGGTGCGGGACGCCGTCGAGTACAGCGCGTACCTGTTCTACAAGTGGGCCGACCATCCGGCGGGCGTGGCCTGCGAGAAGGACGACTGGGGTGCCGCGGTCGATCCGGCGGGGGTCGTCGAGCAGGCGCGGAAGTTCAAGGAGCGGTACGGGTTCACCTCGTTCAAGCTCAAGGGCGGGGTCTTCCCGCCGGACGAAGAGGTCGCCGCCGTACGGGCGTTGGCCGAGGCCTTCCCCGGGCATCCGCTGCGGCTCGACCCCAACGGCGCCTGGTCCGTGGCGACTTCGCTCAAGGTGGCGCAGGAGGTGGGCGGCCTCCTGGAGTACCTGGAGGATCCCGCGCTCGGTACGCCGGCCATGGCCGAGGTGTCCGCCGGGACCGACGTGCCGCTGGCCACCAACATGTGCGTGACGACCTTCGCCGAGATCAGGGAGGCGTTCTCGCGGGACGCCGTCCAGGTCGTCCTCTCCGACCACCACTACTGGGGCGGCCTGCGCAACACCCAGCAACTCGCCGCCGTCTGCCGCACGTTCGGCGTCGGGGTGTCCATGCACTCCAACACGCACCTGGGGATCAGCCTGGCCGCGATGACCCATGTCGCGTCCACCGTCCCCAACCTCCACCACGCCTGCGACTCCCACTACCCCTGGCAGTCCGAGGACGTCCTCACCGAGCGCCTCACCTTCGAGGGCGGCAAGGTCACCGTCTCCGACGCGCCCGGCCTCGGCGTCCAACTCGACCACGACAAGCTGGAGTTGCTGCACCGGCGGTGGCTCGACGACGACGGGTCGCTGCGCGAGCGGGACGACGCGGCGGCGATGCGGGTCGCGGAACCGGGGTGGGAGACGCCGAGCGTGCCTCGCTGGTAGCCGCCGGGCAGGGTCGGGTCGGTGTCGAAGGTGAGGTCCGGGTCGGGGCGGCCGGATCCGGACGCGGGCGGTGGCCCGGCGCGATCGTGGTGACGGCGCGTCGGCACGCGGTGGACCTGCGGCTCCCCTCACCGGCGCGACCCACGGGCGGGGCTGCGGCGACGGCCGGTTGTCGGTGGTGTGGTGCACACTGGCCTGATCCGCACCATGTCAGGGAGTGCACCGTGATCGCGCCCAATGGGAAGGGACCCTCACCCGTCGTCTCGGGACCGCAGTGTCAGGCCGAGGTCGACCCGCTGGCCGCCGTGCGCGCACCGGACGATCCGCCCTGGGACGTGTACCTCACGGGCACGGTCTTCCTCGACATCGTCTTCACCGGCCTGGAGACCGCCCCCGTGCGCGGCACCGAGTCCTGGGCGCGCGGGATGGGTTCGAGCCCCGGCGGCGTCGCCAACATGGCCACCGCCCTGGCACGCCTCGGCCTGCGCACGTCCCTCGCGGCGGCCTTCGGCGACGACCACTACGGGGAGTACTGCTGGGACGCCCTGGAGCAGGGCGAGCACATCGACCTCTCCACCTCCCGCACGGTCCCCGGCTGGCACTCCCCGGTCACCGTCTCCATGGCGTACGAGGGCGAGCGCACGATGGTCTCCCACGGCCACGAGCCGCCCCCCGAGGCCGTGGCCGTCGCCAAGACCGGCGTCCTGGACAGCCCGCCCCGCGCGCGTGCCGCCGTCGCCTCCCTCACGCCCGGCGAGCACGCCCCCTGGATCGCCGAGGCCGCGCGCCGGGGCACCCGCGTCTTCGCCGACGTCGGCTGGGACGACACCGGCGCCTGGGACCTGGCCGGCCTGCCCGACCTCGAACACTGCGAGGCCTTCCTGCCGAACGCGGAGGAGGCCATGCGCTACACCGGCGCCAAGTCCCCGCGCGCCGCCGCCCACGCCCTCACCGAACACGTGCCGCTCGCGGTGGTGACCCTCGGTGCGGAGGGCGCCTACGCGGTCGACCGGCGGACCGGCGAGACCGCCGAGGTGCCCGCCATCGCCGTGGAGGCCCTCGATCCCACCGGCGCCGGTGACGTCTTCGTGGCCGGCTTCGTCACCGGCACCCTGGCGGACTGGCCGCTCGCGGACCGCCTCGCCTTCGCCGGCCTCACCGCGGCCCTGTCCGTCCAGGAGTTCGGCGGCTCCCTCTCGGCACCCGGCTGGTCCGAGATCGCGGCCTGGTGGCGCAAGGTCCAGTCCGTCGAGACCCAGGACCCGACGCCCCTCCAGCGGTACGCCTTCCTGGAGACCCTCCTCCCGGAGGAGGCGGCGAGACCGTGGCCGCTACGGCGGGCGGTACCGACGATCGGGTTCGGCAGATCGACCTGACGGCGTCCGGTTTCTCGGGTGGGTAGTGCCGGCGGGCGGCCCCGTCAGCTGGCCCCGGACCGCCCCAGCACCTCCGTGACCTGCTCATGGACCACCTCGCGCACCTGCTCCGGCAGCGCGCCCAGGGTCGTACCGTCCAAGGCCTCCAGCACCGCCTCCGTACCCGTGTCGCACGGCAGGGCCTCGCTGAGCACCTCGTATCCCTCCCGTACGGCGACCCGCAGCACAGGACCACCGGTGCCCGCGGGGGCGTGTACCGCGGAGGCGACCACGTAGGGCGGGGGGCCGCCCGCCGACTCGGGCAGCTTGCGGTAGCCGCTGGCGATCGGGGTGGGCCAGTGCAGGCTCAGCAGGAGGGGCTGCTTGGCCAGGAGCTCGGCCAGGTCCGTGCGGACCGGGCCCTCCGGTGTCAGGACCAGGGCGCGGGCGCCCAGCACCAGGGCCGCGGGCAGCAGACACCGCAGCGTGCTGCCGACGATGTTCCCGCCCACCGTCGCGGTCCGCCGCACGGCCCCCGTGCCTATCCCGGCCGCCGCCCGCCGCAGTACCTCCGGCACCCGCTCGTCGATCTGGTGCAGCAGCACCGCCGCGCCCAGCTCCTCGGCGCCGACGACGTTCGCCTCCGGCACCTCGCGCAGGGAGACGGCCTGTTCGGGGAAGCCGTCCCGTTGCCAGCCCGCCCACACAAGGGTGGCACCACCGACGGGTATCGCCCCCTCGCTCAGGCACAGCTGTGCCTCGGACACGGACGTGGGCAGACGCAGGAGCACGGCCTACCTTCTTTCTCCGGCAGACGATCCGGGCAGGTGATGCGGGCAAGCGATTCGGGCTAGCGATTCGGACGGACGATCTGGACGGGTGAGACGGGCGTCGCCGCCATCGAACGCGCGTAGCAGCGCACGAATAGTGGTGACGGAGCGCATTCTTCCCGCGCGCGGGGGGAGCATGCAGGGCTCATCGCTTCACACAGGGCGCCCTCACACGCGAAAAGCCCTACGGCGTTGTCAGTGCACCGACGTACTCTTGGAACCGCGAGGCCGCCCTCAGCTACGCGGCCGTGACGAGGAGGAATCGCAGGCCTACAGAGCCGGCCCATGACTCAGACACCCACAGCTCCCACCCCCGCGCAGGGGCAGGCCAGAGCACAGTTCACGGTCCCTGCCCAGCACCCGATGGTCACCGTGCTGGGTTCCGGCGACGCCCTCCTGCGTGTGATCGAGAAGGCCTTCCCGGCGGCCGACATCCACGTCCGGGGCAATGAGATCAACGCGGTCGGCGACGCCGGTGAAGTCGCCCTCGTCCAGCGCCTGTTCGACGAGATGATGCTGGTGCTCCGCACGGGGCAGCCGATGACGGAGGACGCAGTGGAACGCTCGATCGCCATGCTGAGGGCGAGCGAGAACGGGAAGGGCGACGGCCAGGAGACCCCGGCCGAGGTCCTCACGCAGAACATCCTGTCCTCGCGCGGCCGCACCATCCGCCCCAAGACCCTGAATCAGAAGCGGTACGTCGACGCGATCGACAAGCACACGATCGTCTTCGGCATCGGCCCGGCCGGCACCGGCAAGACCTACCTCGCCATGGCCAAGGCGGTGCAGGCCCTGCAGGCCAAGCAGGTCACCCGCATCATCCTCACCCGCCCCGCGGTCGAGGCGGGCGAGCGGCTCGGCTTCCTCCCGGGCACGCTCTACGAGAAGATCGACCCCTACCTGCGCCCGCTGTACGACGCGCTGCACGACATGCTGGACCCCGAGTCGATCCCGAAGCTGATGGCGGCGGGCACGATCGAGGTGGCCCCGCTGGCGTACATGCGCGGCCGTACGCTCAACGACGCCTTCATCATCCTGGACGAGGCCCAGAACACGAGCCCCGAGCAGATGAAGATGTTCCTCACCCGGCTCGGCTTCGAGTCGAAGATCGTGATCACCGGTGACGTGACGCAGGTCGACCTGCCGAGCGGCACCAAGAGCGGTCTGCGCCAGGTGCAGGACATCCTCGAAGGGGTCGACGACGTCCACTTCTCGCGGCTGTCGTCGCAGGATGTCGTACGGCACAAGCTGGTCGGCCGTATCGTCGACGCGTACGAGAAGTACGACAGCGAGAACGGTACGGAGAACGGCACCCACAAGGGCGCCCGTAACAAGCGGAAGTAGACCAGCACGACCATGTCGATCGACGTCAACAACGAGTCCGGAACCGAGGTCGACGAGCAGGCGATCCTCGACATCGCCCGCTACGCGCTCGCGCGGATGCGTATCCACCCGCTCTCCGAGCTCTCGGTGATCGTCGTGGACGACGACGCCATGGAGCAGCTCCACATCCAGTGGATGGACCTGCCGGGGCCGACCGACGTGATGTCGTTCCCGATGGACGAGCTGCGTCCGCCGGCGAAGGACGACGAGGAGCCCGTGCAGGGGCTGCTCGGGGACATCGTGCTGTGTCCCGAGGTCGCCAAGAAGCAGGGCGAGGAAGCACCGACGCAGCACTCCATGGACGAGGAGCTCCAACTGCTCACCGTCCATGGGGTGTTGCACCTGCTGGGCTACGACCACGAGGAGCCGGACGAGAAGGCCGAGATGTTCGGTCTGCAGGCCGCCATCGTGGACGGCTGGCGTGCGGAGAAGGGCATGACCGGCCCGTCTCCGGCCCCGACCGTCTCATGAGCCCGCAGATCGTCGCGGGCGCCGTCGCGCTGGTCGTCGTCGCCTGGCTCGCCGCCTGCGCGGAGGCGGGCCTCGCGCGCGTGTCCAGCTTCCGCGCCGAGGAGGCCGTCAAGTCCGGCCGCCGGGGCAGCGCGAAGCTCGCGCAGGTCGCGGCCGACCCGACCCGCTATCTGAACGTCGCCCTGCTGGTCCGCGTGGCCTGCGAGATGGCGGCCGCCGCACTGGTGACGTACGCCTGTCTCCAGGAGTTCTCCGGCACCACCAGGGCCCTTCTGGTCGCGATCGGCGTGATGGTCCTCGTGTCGTACGTGGCCGTCGGGGTCTCCCCGCGCACCATCGGCCGCCAGCATCCGCTGAACACGGCCACCGCGGCGGCGTACGTGCTGGTGCCGCTCGCCCGGATCATGGGGCCGATCCCGTATCTGCTGATCCTCATCGGCAACGCGCTCACGCCCGGCAAGGGCTTCCGCCGCGGCCCGTTCGCCTCCGAGGCGGAGCTGCGCGCGCTGGTCGACCTCGCCGAGAAGGAGTCGCTGATCGAGGACGACGAGCGCCGCATGGTGCACTCGGTCTTCGAGCTGGGCGACACGCTCGTACGGGAGGTCATGGTCCCGCGGACCGACCTCGTCGTCATCGAGCGCTACAAGACGATCCGGCAGGCCCTCACCCTCGCCCTGCGGTCGGGTTTCTCGCGCATCCCGGTGACCGGGGAGAGCGAGGACGACATCGTCGGGATCGTGTACCTGAAGGACCTGGCACGCAAGACGCACATCAGCCGGGACGCGGAGAGCGAGCTGGTGTCGACGGCCATGCGCCCCGCCGCCTTCGTGCCCGACACGAAGAACGCGGGCGACCTGCTGCGCGAGATGCAGCAGGACCGCAACCACGTCGCCGTCGTCATCGACGAGTACGGCGGCACGGCCGGCATCGTCACCATCGAGGACATCCTGGAGGAGATCGTCGGCGAGATCACGGACGAGTACGACCGCGAACTCCCGCCGGTGGAGGACCTCGGCGACGACCGCTACCGCGTCACCGCCCGCCTCGACATCACCGATCTGGGCGAGCTGTACGGCCTGGAGGAGTACGACGACGAGGACGTCGAGACCGTCGGCGGCCTCCTCGCCAAGGCCCTGGGCCGGGTGCCCATCGCCGGCGCCTCCAGCGTGGTCGAGCTGCCGGACGGCCGCGAACTGCGCCTGACCGCCGAGGACTCGGCCGGGCGTCGCAACAAGATCGTCACGGTCCTGGTGGAGCCGGTGGACCCGGCGGACGCCGAGGCGAAGCCGAAGGAGTGACGGGGAGTGGGGCGGAGGTGACGGAGGCCGACGACGGACCGGTGGCCCGGATGCGGGTGACCAACAGCGGTACGGCGATGCTGGAGTTGATCCTGGAGCCGTACGGCAGCGACCACTGGCTGAAGCCCGGCGAGACGTTCGTGGTGGAGACGTACGGCTTCGGGGACGGCGATCCCTTCGAGGTCGAGCACGAGTCGGCGCGGGTGACGGTGTACATCGACGGGCACGGGGACGTGCTCGACGTGCACGGCGCCGAGATCAAGTCCGGCCACGGCCGACCGGAGAGGAAACGACCGCATGACCCCCGACGAACTGCGTGGCTTCTGTCTCTCCTTCAACGCCGCGGTTGAGGACTTCCCGTTCACCCCCGAGACGTCCGTCTTCAAGGTGCTCGGGAAGCTGTTCGCGCTGACCCGGCTCGACGGCAGTCCGCTCACCGTGAACCTCAAGTGCGATCCCGAGGACGCGGTGCGGCTGCGGGAGGAGTACCCCGGGCTGATCATCCCCGGCTATCACATGAACAAGCGGCACTGGAACACGGTCACGGTCGACGGCGAGCTCCCGGACCGCGTGGTCCGGGAGCTCGTGGAGGACTCGTACGACCTGGTGGTGGCCGGGCTACCGCGCGCCGAGCGGCTCCGCCTCGACCGCCCCTGAGCGGACCCGCAGCCCCACCGCGACCAGTGCGGCGGCGGCCAGCACGATCACCGAGTCGATCGCCAGGACCGTGTGCACACCGGACAGCAGATCGTCCGAGGTCGTGGCGAGGACCCCGAGCAGCGGGATGCCGACGGTGAGGCCGATCTGCTGGGTCGAGGTCACCAGACCGGTGGCCAGGCCCTGTTCCTCGTCCGGGACGCCCGAGGTGACGGTGACGCCGTAGGAGATGATCGCGCCCAGGTGGCACATGCTCGCCAGCGAGACGGCGGCCGTGGCGAGCCAGACCGACCAGGTGTGCGCGTTCAGGCCCAACAGGGCGGCGACCAGGGCGCCTTGACCAGCCAGCGAGAGGGCGAGGGTACGGCGGGCGCCGAGCCGGCCGATGACCTTCGGGGCGTACGTGCCCGCCACCGCCGACAGGACGCCCTGGACCCCGAAGACCAGTCCCGTCTCGAACGCGGACAGGCCGAGGACCTCCTGGAAGTACAGGGTCAGCACGAAGACGACCGTCGACATCATCGAGAAGGTCACCAGACCGCCGATGTTGCCCCACGCCACCGTGCGGCGGCGCAGCATCGGAAGAGAGACCAGGGGCTGGGCGGTACGGGACTCGACGGCCACGAACGCGGTCAGGAGCAGGACGCCCACGACGAGGGTGGCGATGACGTCGGCGCCGCCGAAGCCGCGGTCGGCGGCCGTGGACAGGGCGTAGATCAGGGCCAGCAGGCCCGCGGTGACGGTGATCGCGCCGGGGATGTCCAGCCGCGGGCGGTCCGGGGTGCGGGACTCGGGGAGCAGGCCGGGGGCCAGCGGCAGCACGATCAGGGCGAAGACGGACAGCAGGCCCATCGTGGAGCGCCAGCCGAGCGCGTCGGTCAGTACCCCGCCCGCGACCATGCCGACGGTGAAGCCCAGCGAGAGCAGCGTGCCGGAGATGCCCAGGGCGCGGTCGCGGGCCGGGCCCTCCGGGAAGGTCGTCGTCAGCAGGGACATGCCGGTCGGCAAGATCGCCGCCGCGCCCAGCCCCTGCAATGCCCGGCCGGCCAGGAAGGACGCCGGGTCCCAGGCGAAGGTGGCCAGCAGCGAGGCCGCGCCGAACACCGCGAGCCCGGTCAGGAACAGCTTGCGGCGGCCGTAGAGGTCGCCGATGCGGCCGAAGAGCAGCAGGAACCCGCCGGACGGGAGCGCGAACGCCGTCACCGCCCACTGCAGGGCGGAGGTGCTCATGCCCAGGTCCGGGCCGAGGACCGGCAGGGCGACGTTGAGGACGGAGAAGTCGAGGGCGACCATGAACTGGGCCGCGCACAGGACGAACAGAACGAGCTTGTCCCGCGTGGACAGCCGGGGAGTGCCGTGCGGAGGGGTGGACGGAGTGGTCGGGGTCGTGGTCTCGATCGCCATGGCAAGAGCATCGGGCGGCCGGAATAAGCGTGGGGAGTCGGAACTTATCGTGGTGGTGGCACCACCAGACAGAGGGGGATCTGTACGTGGCTGAGGACGTGGGCAGGAGCCATCGCCGGACCGAGCTGCGCGAGTTCCTGATGAGCAGGCGGGCCCGGGTGAGCCCGGCCGAGGCGGGACTGCCCGACGGCGGCGCCCGGCGCCGTACCCCGGGGCTGCGCCGCGAGGAGGTCGCGGTGCTGGCCGGCGTGGGCGCCTCCTGGTACCAGTGGCTGGAGCAGGGCCGGGACATCTCGGTCTCCCCGCAGGTCCTGGACGCGGTGGCCCGGGTGCTGCGGCTCAGCGGCACCGAGCGCCGGCATCTGTACGTGCTGGCCGGGCTGAACCCGCCGGTGCCCGAAGTGGCCCCGGAGAAGCGGGACATGTGCGAGGGGCTGCGCCGGCTGATCGACACGTGGATGCCGTATCCGGCGCACATCATGGACGCGTACTACAACTGCGTGCAGTACAACGCGGCCGCCGCGATCGTGCTCGGCATGCGGCAGGAGGGCACGCAGAACTGCCTGGTCGACTTCTTCACCGATCCGCTCTACCGCTCCCGCTCCAAGAGCTGGGAGAAGAACGCGCGCACGGTCGTCGCGCAGTTCCGGGCGGCCTCCTCGGCGCGGCCCGACGACGAGGGGTACCAGGAGCTGCTGGACCGACTGCACGCGGACAGCCCGGAGTTCGCCGCGCTGTGGGCGGAGCGGGACATCGAGGACGCCGGGCAGATCCGCAAGGAACTGGACCATCCGCTGGCCGGACTGCTGGTCGTGGAGTCGACGGCGATGCGGGTCCCGGCCCGCCCCGACCTGACGATCGTGCTGCACACCCCGCTGGACGAGGCGAACACCGCGGCCAAGCTGGAGTGGCTGGCCTCCCCGCAGGCGCGGCGCGGGGCGATGTACCCCGTGGCGGGGTGACGCGGGTACCCCGTGGCCGGGTGACGGGGGCGCCGCTTCGTATGCTCTGGGCATGACCGAAAGCAACGCGCTCGACCCCGAGGACCGCAAGATCGTCACCCTGGCCCGCTCCGCGCGGGCCCGCAACGGTGTGCCCGAGGGGGCGGCCGTACGGGACGACACCGGCCGTACGTATGTCGCCGGGACCGTCGAGCTTCGGTCACTGAAGCTGAGCGCGCTGCGGACGGTGGTGGCGATGGCGGTGGCTTCCGGGGCGAAGTCGCTGGAGGCGGCGGCGGTCGTCACGGAGGCCGACGCGGTGCCGGACGAGGATCTCGCGGCGGTGGCTGACCTGGGTGGAGCCGGGACGCCCGTACTGCTGGCCGGACCCGACGGAACCGTGCGCGGCACCGCGACCGCAGGCTGAAAATCGCTCTTTTCAGAGTCGGCCGGAATTCAACCTTGCCGCCTCCGTGTCTCTCACGCATCAATGGAACCGTCAGTTCCGACGGACCGTCAGATTCAGGCACCCAGCTCCACCACCCCCCACTCGGCGCCCCGCACCGCGCCCGCCTGTGGTTCGTTCGGACTCTCCCAATCCATCCCCACATGGCAATTCCCGCACGGGAAGGGAGCCGGATCCCCATGAACGGCAAACGAATCACCACAGGTGCGGCGATGGCGGTAGGGGCCCTCGCGGCCGCTTCGCTCGCGTTCGCGCCCAGCGCCCTCGCCGTCACCCCGCAGGAGGCGACGATCAACGCCGACTGCGGCATCTTCGGCGGCGGCGCGGCCACCCTCACGGCGACCCAGGACGGCACGGCGGCCACCATCACCGTCACGTCCGCGATCACCGCTCCGATCGACCTGACGGAGGACTCCATCTCCTCCACGCTCACCCTGGTGAACGCGAGCGGCGGCACCACGGCCTTCACCGGTACGGAGAACCCGGCGATGGCCACCGGCGACGCCGTCACCGTCGGTCCGCTCAACGGCACCGTGGCCTCCGGCGACAGCCTGGAGGCGTTCGGCGGCTCGCTGCAGATGACCATCTTCGGCATCAACGTCACGTGTACGGCGACCGCGGCGCAGTCGCCGGGGCCGTTCGTGTTCGACTGATGTAGCTAGTTGATGATCCGTCAGTTCCTGTGCGCCACACAGGAACTGACGGCTCATCAGTTCGTTTCGGCATCTCCATTGACTTCTCACGCGATCCGCACATCAATGCCCCCAGCGAGCACAGAGAAGAGGGGGCACACCCATGGGTTCGCACAACCGAAGACGCCGTTGGGCGTCACTGCTCGCGGGAACCGCACTCGCGGTCACCGCGAGCGGCGCGCTGGCCTGTCCGGCCGGGGCAGCGGGTACGAACGTGGACTTCGGCACGCACTGCATCCCGCCCGCCATCGCCGGCATCCCGCCGATCGACGGCACCACCACCGCCAGCGTCTCGGCGGACAACACCAGCCCGAAGGTCGGCGACACGGTCACGGTGACGTACACCGTGGTCAAGCCGGCCGCCAACAACCCGACGGCCATCGCCCTGCCGGCCGACATCATGACGCCCACCGGAAAGGTCGCCCTCGGCGGCGCGCAGACCGGTTCCGTGACCGTCACCGGACCCAAGAAGAACGACCCGGTGCCCGGCAACGGCGCCTTCCCGTCGTTCTCCATGACCGGCACCTTCACGGTCACCGCGCCCGGCGCGATCACCCTCTCGCCCGGCGACTACAACATCCACACCAGCTACATCCTGGAGCTGGACACCCCCTGCACGGTGATCACCCCGCCCGCGCCGGTCTCCCAGACCGTCACCGCGACGGACGCCAATCCCACCAACAACCGTGCCATCTCGCTGGGTTCGGCCTCCGGGAACCCCGGTGACAGCGTCACCGTGAGCGGCACCGACTTCACGCCGGGCGCGACCGTCACCCTGGCCGGGCGCTCCGGGTCCACCCAGACCGCGGACACGGCGACCGTCACCGCCGGCAGCAACGGCGCCTTCAGCGGCTCGCTCGTCGTCAACGACAAGACGACGACCGGGATCGTGGCCTACGAGGGCAGCGCGTGGAACGCCGAGAAGGGCGCGGGACCCGCGGCCTACCTCGTCAACGACACGACACCCGTGCCGGACGGCAGCCAGAAGCTGACCACGACCGTGAAGGCGGGGACGCTGTCCATGTCCCAGGCCGGCGACTCCGTGGCGCTGTCTGCGGTCGACTTCGGTCAGGGCGGGGCCTCCACCGGGGCCCTGAACTCCGTTACCGTCAAGGACTACCGCGGCGGCCCCGTGGGCTGGTCCCTGACCGGCAAGGTCACCGACTTCACCGGTCCCGGCGCCAAGATCGATGCCGGGAAGCTGAGTTGGAGCCCGGCCTGCGCCACCAAGGCCGGCAGTCCGAGCACCTGCCAGGCCGGTTCCGCCGGTTCGGTGGGCCTCTCGGGCGCGACCCTGGCGGCGGCCCCCGACGGGACGGTCACCGGCGGTGAGTTCACCGTCGACGCCGGACTCTCGCTGGACGTACCGGCGTTCACGCCTCCGGGCTCGTACGCCGGAGTTCTGACGCTCACGCTCAGCTGACGGCAAGGGCGTCCGCACCCGCCCGCCCTTCTTCTTCTCGTCCTTCTTCTTGTCCATGGTCTCGTCCGTGGGGGTCCGCACCCATGCGCAAGCTGTACGTCCTCCTCCTGGGCCTGCTGCTGGCCTGGCAGGCCGCGCCCGCGCACGCCGCCGACAACGGCAGTTGGTCCGTCTATCCCGTCTCCTCGGCCGTCGCCGCGCGGCCCTACTTCTATCTCTCCGCCGATCCCGGGCAGACCATCGACGACAAGGTGGTCGTCGCCAACAAGACCGGGAAGCCGCTGACCTTCCGGTTGTACGCGGCCGACGCCTACAACACCGCGCGCGACGGCGGGTTCGCGGTGCGCACGGTCGACGAGAAGCAGCGGGGCGTGGGCGCGTGGGCGAAGCCCGCGAAGACCCGGGTCACCGTGCCGGCCCACAAGACGGTCACCGTCCCCTTCACGCTGAAGGTGCCCGAGGGTGCCGAACCGGGCGACCACCCGGGCGCGTTGGTCGCGCTGGACGAACGGATCGACAAGGGCGACGGATCACTGGCCCTGGGTGTGCAACGCGCCGTCGCCGCCCGTGTGTACCTCCGGGTGGGCGGGCCGACCCTCCCCGCGCTCGCCGTCGAGAACGTCCACATCACCCACCACCAGCCACTGGTACCGGGGTTGGGGGACAGCGACGCGACGATCTCCTACACCCTCCACAACACCGGCAACGTCACCCTCGATCCGAAGGTGACACTCAAGGCGCAGGGCCTCTTCGGCCGTACGCTCCTGTCCCGCGGCCTGACCCGGATCCCCGCCGAACTGCTGCCCGGGCAGCGCGTGAAGCTCAGCGAGCCGTGGAAGGGCGCGCCCCAACTCGACTGGGGGGACGTCACGTTGACCGCGAGCGCGCCGGGCACGCGGCAGTCGGAGAGCGCCTCGTTCTTCGCGCTGCCCTGGCTCGCGGCGGCGCTGCTGCTGGCCGTGGGGTTCGTGGGCGGAGTACTGGCGGTCAGAGCGCGTCGGGACCGCGCTCGCCCGTCCGTACACGTACCACCGTCTCCACCGGCATCGCCCACGCCTTCCCGTCCCCGATCTTCCCCGTCCGCGCGGCTGTGACGATCGCCTCCAGAACGGGCTCCGCGTCGGCGTCCTCGACGACGACCTCGATGCGGACCTTCGGCACCAGGTCGACCTGGTACTCGGCGCCCCGGTAGACCTCGGTGTGGCCGCGCTGACGGCCGTACCCGCTGGCCTCCGTCACGGTCAGACCGTGCACGCCGAGCTCCCGCAGGGCGGTCTTCACCTCGTCGAGGCGGTGCGGCTTCACGATCGCGGTGATGAGCTTCATGCCGCGCACCATACGGCCCGGGCCGGTCCGTCCCGGGCCCCGGGTGCACGCTTGTACGGCGTGGGCTCGTGGATCAGGGAGAATGGGCGCCATGAGCGTTCGCACCCAGTCATCCGAGCAGCCGGCCGAGTCCGCCCACCGCGCCGGCTTCGCCTGCTTCGTGGGCCGCCCCAACGCGGGCAAGTCCACCCTTACGAACGCTCTGGTCGGCCAGAAGGTCGCGATCACCGCGAACCAGCCGCAGACCACGCGGCACACGGTACGCGGGATCGTGCACCGGCCCGATGCCCAGTTGATCCTGGTCGACACCCCGGGGCTGCACAAGCCGCGCACGCTGCTGGGGCAGCGGCTCAACGACGTCGTGCGCACCACCTGGGCCGAGGTCGACGTGATCGGCTTCTGTCTGCCGGCGAACGAGAAGCTCGGTCCCGGTGACCGCTTCATCGCGAAGGAACTGGCGGGGATCAAGAAGACTCCGAAGGTCGCCATCGTCACGAAGACGGACCTCGTCGACTCCAAGACCCTCGCCGAGCAGCTCATCGCCATCGACCAGCTCGGCAAGGAGCTGGGCTTCGAGTGGGCGGAGATCGTGCCGGTCTCGGCGGTCGCGGACCAGCAGGTCGACCTGCTCGCCGACCTCCTCGTCCCGCTCCTCCCGGAGGGTCCGGCCCTCTACCCCGAGGGCGACCTCACCGACGAGCCCGAGCAGGTCATGATCGCGGAACTGATCCGCGAGGCCGCGCTGGAGGGCGTCCGCGACGAGCTGCCGCACTCCATCGCCGTCGTCGTCGAGGAGATGCTCCCCCGCGAGGACCGCCCCGCCGACAAGCCCCTCCTCGACATCCACGCCTTCGTCTACATCGAGCGCCCCAGCCAGAAGGGCATCATCATCGGCCCGAAGGGCGCCCGCCTGAAGCAGGTGGGCATCAAGTCCCGCAAGCAGATCGAGGCGCTGCTGGGCACGCCGGTCTTCCTGGACCTGCACGTGAAGGTGGCGAAGGACTGGCAGCGGGACCCGAGGCAACTGCGCAAGCTGGGCTTCTAGCGCGCTGTCCCCTGCGGGGACATGTCCTGCAGGCCCACCACCCTCAGCAGTCGCAGGCGTTCGTGTGACTCCGTGCCCGGGCGGGCCGTGTGGATGATGAGTCGGTGGCGGTGGTCGGAGCCCAGGAGGATCTCGCAGTCGAGTTCCAGGAGGCCCACCAGCGGGTGTTGGAAGCGTTTGGTGGTGAACCGGCGTACCGCCACCTCGTGTTCGTCCCAGAGGGTGGCGAACTCCTCGCTGGAGGAACGGAGTTCGGCGGCCAGCGCGGCCGGTTCCGGGTCGTCGGGGCGGACCGCGGTGACCGCGCGGAGGTCGGCCACGTGGGCGCGGGCGTGGTCGGGGCGGTCCTCCGGCGGGAAGAGCGCGCCGCCTTCCCCGTCGAGGAAGAAGCGGCGGAGCAGGTTGCGGTCCCGGGGCGGGCGGGCGAGCCCGTCGCCCGACAGCGCCCTCGACATCGCGTTCTGTGCCAGCAGCTCACCGCAGTCCGTCACCACCATCGCGGGGGTGTCGTGCAGGCGGTCCAGGATCAGCAGGAGGCCCGGGCGGACGTGCGCCGACGCGCTCTCCCGGCGGGGCGGCTCCTCGCCCGCCAGGTGGAACAGGTGGTCGCGTTCGTCGTCCGTCAGGCGCAGGCCGCGCGCCAGTGCCGTCAGCATCTGGCGGGACGGGTGCGGGCCCCGGGACTGTTCCAGGCGCGTGTAGTAGTCCACCGACATGCCCACCAGCTGCGCCACCTCCTCGCGGCGCAGCCCCGGCGTACGGCGGCGCGGGCCGGCCGTGAGGCCCACGTCCGACGGATTCAGCCGGGCCCGGCCGCGGCGCAGGAAGTCGGCGAGTTCGGTTCGGTCCACCCCTCCAGCGTGCGGCACCGAGCCCGGCTTATCCAGGGACCGCCGATCCCCCGATCACCAGGTCTCTCCCGGCCGTCCCGTCGGCGCCGGAAGGTGGGCGGTGACGAGAGGAGCACATCATGCTGACGTTGGTGACAGGCACGACAGGTCAGGTGGGCCGGCGCTTGGTCCCGAGGCTGCTGGCCCAGGCCCGGCCGGGGGAGGTCGTACGGGTCCTGGTACGGGACGCGGCCAAGGGCGAGCCGTTCGCGGAACTGGGCGCCGAGGTCGTGGTCGGCGATCTGCGGGACGAGGAAGTGCTCGGCAAGGCGGTGGCCGGGGCGGACGCGGTGCTGAATGTCGCGGCCTCCTTCCGCGGGGTGCCGGACGAGGAGGCGTGGGCCGTCAACCGGGACGCGGCAATCGCCCTGGGGCGCGCCGCGCTGGCCTCCGGAGTCGAGCGGTTCGTGCAGGTCAGTACCGGGATGGTGTACGGCGTCGGGCGGGGCCGCCCGCTCGTCGAGGAGGACGAGAGCCGGCCCGGCGGCCAGATGTGGGGCGCCTACAACGAGTCGAAGGTGGCGGCGGAGCGGGAACTGCTCGCGCTGGACGGTATGGACGTGCGCGTCGGCCGACTCCCCTTCGTCTACGGCGAGGGAGACCCGCATCTGGCCAACGCCCTGATGTGGGCCGGGAACTGGGCGCCCGCCCAGCGACTGCAGATGGGCCATCACGCGGACGTCGCCCAGGGCCTGCTGCGGCTGCTGTACGCGCCGGGAGTCGCCGGGCGGATCTACAACATCGCCGACGACGCCCCCGTCACGACGGTCGAGCTGTACCAGCTCAACGGCGTCGAGGTACCCGCCGAACTACAGGACAACCCGGACCCCGACCCGTGGTTCGGGATCATGTCCACCCAGCGGATCCGCCGGGATCTGGGCTACCGGCCCATCTACCCGAGCGTCTGGTCCGCGAGGGACGCCGGAGCGCTCTGAGGCCGGAGGCGTGCCGGGGACTCTGAAACCGGGGGAGTGCCGGGGCGCTCTGAAGCCGGGGGAGTGCCGGGGCGTCGGCCCGCGCCCCCGGCACCGGAGGCCGTCAGTCCACGCCCCTGATCCGCCGCACCAGCACCGCCCCCGCCAGCCCGACCACCGCCGCCACCAGATACAGCATCCGGTAGCCGCCCAGGTACGTCACGATCGGTGCGGCGAGGGCGGGGGCCGCGACCTGGGGCAGGGCGTTCGCCACGTTGATCACGCCGAGGTCCTTGCCCCGGTCCCCGGCCTTCGGCAGGACGTCCGTCATCAGGGCGAAGTCGACCGAGGTGAAGACGCCGAAGCCGATGCCCAGGACCGCCGCAGCGACGATCGCGCCGGGCCAGGTCTGCCAGACCGCGAGCCCGGCCGTCGCGACCGCCATCAGGATCCCGGACCAGATCACGAACGGCTTGCGCCGGCCCAGCCGGTCCGACCACACCCCGCCGACGACGACCGTGGCGAGCAGGGTCAGCCCGTTCACCGCGGTCAGGATCAGCACGCCCTGGTCGGGATCGTCGTAGTGCAGGCGGTCGCGCAGGTAGTAGAGGAGGTAGAGCAGCACCAGCGCGTTGCTGAGGTTGATCAGGAACCGGGTCAGCCAGGCCCAGCCCAGATCCGGATACCGGCGCGGGCTCAGCCAGAAGCCCGCGAGGAAGGATCGCCACGACCACGGCGGCCGGTCCGACACCGGCAGCCGCAGATCCGGGTACTTCAGGACGTACGGCAGCACGCCCACGACCGTGAACACCGCGCAGGCCGCGTACCCGGCCCCGATGCCCCCGACCACCGTCGCCAGGCCCGTCCCGCCGACCACGCCGAGGATCTGCGCGGCCCCCAACCACCCGCCCACCGAACCGCGTTGGAGCCGGGGCACCCGGTCCGGCACCGCCGCCGTGACCGCCGCGAAGGCCGCGTTCAGGGTCAGCTGGACCAGGCACCAGCCCAGCGCCATCGTCCACACCCCGCCCGCCCCCGCGAGCAGCAGCAGGGACAGCGCACCGCCCGCCGCTCCGGCCACGATCCACGGCGTACGGCGGCCCCAGCGGCCCGTCGTTCGGTCCGAGAGGGCGCCGAAGAACGGGTTGGCGGCGAGTGAGACCAGCGCTCCGGCGCCGGTCACCCAGGCCAGCATCGCCTCCTTGGACATGCCGGAGCCCGGCGCGAAGTCCTTCGCCTGCGAGGCCAGCAGGATCTGCAGCGGGCCGTACCAGCCCACCCAGATCGCCCCGTTGGCGAGCGAGAGGGACACCGTCCAGCCACGCCCGACCCGTTCGACGGGCTCGGCGAGCGCGGCCGGGGAGTGCGCGGAACCATGGGAGTTGTGGGAGTTCTGGGAGTCCTCCAAGGGGGCCGTCATCTCTGCGCCCGGAGCAGGTCCTGGAACCACGCGTACGAGGCCTTCGGCGTGCGCACCTGCGTCTCGTAGTCGACGTGCACGAGCCCGAACCGGCGCGCGTACCCCTCCGCCCACTCGAAGTTGTCGAGCAACGACCAGGCGAAGTAGCCGCGTACGTCCACACCGGCCGCCACCGCGTCGTGCAGGGCCCGGACATGACCGTCGAGGTAGGCGATCCGGTCCTGGTCGTCGACGCCCTCGTAGGAGCAGCCGTTCTCGGTGATGACGACCGGCGGGAGGCGGTCGCCGTAGCGCTCGCGGAAGCCGGTGAGGAGTTCCGTCAGGCCGCCGGGGACCACGGGCCAGCCGAAGTCGGTGCGTGGGACGCCCTCGATCTCCCTTACGGAGAAGGGGAGTTCGGCGGGCATGGTGAGGCCGCCGAACTCGATCTCCGCGCCCTGCGGGGCGCCCACCCGGGTCGGCGCGTAGTAGTTGATGCCGTACCAGTCGAGGGGCTCCGCTATCACCTTCAGGTCCGACTCGACGTCCCCGGGCATCAACTCGCCGATGCCGTCCGGGTATTGGCCGAGCAGGAGCGGGTCGGCGAAGAGACGGTTGAGCAGCAGGTCGTAGAAGTCCGCCGCCTCCACGTCGGCCGCCTCGTCCGAGGCCGGCCAGGTCGGGCCGTGCGAGTTGGCGATGCCGATGTCGCTCGCGCCCGCCGCGCGCAGGGCGCGTACCGCCAGGCCGTGCGCGAGGAGTTGGTGGTGGGCGACCGGGAGCGCGTCGAAGAGCAGCTTCTTGCCCGGTGCGTGGGCGCCCAACGCGTGGCCCAGCAGGGTGTGTTCGGCGGGTTCGTTGAGGGTGATCCACTTCTTCACCCGGTCACCGAGCCGCTCCGCGACGACCGACACGTACTCCGCGAAGTGCGCTGCCGTGTCCCGCTCCAGCCAGTCCTGGGTGACCGGCAGGTCCCAGTGGAAGAGGGTGGGGACCGGGCGTACGCCGGCCGCGCACAGCTCGTCCACGAGACGGTCGTAGAAGTCCAGTCCGCCCGGCGAGTTCACCCTCGGCCAGGAGATGGAGAAGCGGTACGCGTCCACGCCCAGGTCCCGCAGCAGGGCCACGTCCTCGCGGTAGCGGTGGTAGTGGTCGCAGGCCACCGCCGCCGTCGAGCCGTCCTTGATGTGCCCCGGTTCGGCCGTGAAGACGTCCCACACCGACGGTTCGCGCTCGTCCACGGCCCCCTCGATCTGGTGCGCCGAAGTCGACACACCCCACAGGAAACCGGCCGGGAACCGAGGGATCGGATGCGCCGCTGCACGCGGATCAGTCGCCATGGGCGGGATCATCCTTACCCCTCGGTAGGGAAGTCAACGCCCCCGCGTGAACTGCCGGTTACGCCCCTTCCGCGGCCCGTGCCGAGGCCACTTCCCCGGCACCTTCCTAGGCCCCTTCCTTCAACACCCTGGAGATCAGCTCGCGTTGCTCGTGGGTGAGCCGGGGATCGGCCGCGTACACCGTCTTCCCGTCCACGGTGATCTCGTAGCTGAAGCCGTCCGGCACCCCCAGCGGCCGGCTGTCCTGGCCGCCGGACAGCGCCTGTTGAGCCAGGGCCTGCCATTCGGGGGCATCGGGCCGCCCGGAGGTGTTCACCTCCGCGTGCCGCTCGATGCCCGCGAACCCGCCCGTGCGCCGCACCTGAATACGCATGGGCCCTGTCTAGTACGGACTCACGGAATCCGCACCCCGACCTGCTCCCACGCCTTCGACACGGCCTGGAGTTCCTCGCTCCCGTCGCCGTAGCGCTCGCGCGCGGCCTTCGCCGTCAGCTTGGCGAAGTCGGCGAACAGGGCGCTGCTGGTGAGCTCGCCGCCGGTGAGGACGTCGTACCAGACCTGTCCGGCCTTCTCCCAGGCGTTGCCGCCGAGCGCGTTCGCCACCAGGTAGAACGCGTGGTTGGGGATACCGGAGTTGATGTGCACGCCGCCGTTGTCGCGGCCGGTGCGGACGTAGTCGTCCATGGTCGCGGGCTGCGGGTCCTTGCCGAGCACGTCGTCGTCGTACGCGCTGCCCGGCTCCTTCATGGAGCGCAGCGCCTTGCCGGTGACGCTCGGGGCGAGCAGGCCCGCGCCGATCAGCCAGTCGGCCTCGGCGGCGGTCTGGCCGAGCGTGTACTGCTTGATGAGCGAGCCGAAGACGTCGGACATCGACTCGTTCAGGGCGCCGGGCTGGCCGTAGTACGTGAGGTTGGCGGTGTACTGGGTGACGCCGTGGGTCAGTTCGTGGCCGATGACGTCGATCGGGATGGTGAAGTCGAGGAAGATCTCGCCGTCGCCGTCGCCGAACACCATCTGCTCGCCGTTCCAGAAGGCGTTGTTGTAGCGCTCGTCGAAGTGGACGGTCGCGTCCAGCGGGAGGCCTTCGGCGTCGATGGAGTGGCGTCCGTAGGCCTTGAGGTAGAGCTCGAAGGTGGCGCCCAGGCCGGCGTATGCGCGGTTCACTGTGGCGTCCTGGCCCGGGTCGGCGCCCTCGCCGCGGACTTTGGTGCCGGGGAGGTCGGTGCCGTGGCCGGCGTCGTAGATGGTGCGGAGT
This sequence comes from Streptomyces sp. NPDC001002, assembly GCF_053599215.1. Classification (NCBI taxonomy): domain Bacteria; kingdom Bacillati; phylum Actinomycetota; class Actinomycetes; order Kitasatosporales; family Streptomycetaceae; genus Streptomyces; species Streptomyces sp. NPDC001002. Next base: position 41,213 of record NZ_JBSFLV010000039.1, read on the forward strand.
GGCTGGTCCGACGCGGCCGTTTCCTGGGGCGTCGGGGCCAGGGAGAACTCGGTGGTGACCCTTCGCCTGCCGCGGAGTTCGCTGTCGCGGATCAAGGTCTGTTGGGCTGGGCCGGAGAGGTTGGGATCGTCGTTCCTGGCCAGGTGGTCGAGGATGTGTGGCGGAACGACGGTGCAGAAGACGGGCTTGAAGCCCCCGTTTGTCGTCATGTGCGGCACGATGGCACTGCGTTAGCGGGCTGTCACTAGGTGCCACCATGATTGGTGAAATATGGGGATGCTCCCGCCGTGGATGGTTGCGCTGTGTTAGGCCCTGACGGCCGGTGGGGGTTGATCGCGCCCACGCGGCGGAGCCGCACATCGACACAGCCCCGCGCCCCTTAAAAGACCACAGTCCCGCATGTTGATACGGGGGCGCCCGTCCATGGGTGCTCCGCTAGCATGCTCTGCATCATGCATTTCGGGCTGCTTCTTCTTAGCTGCCGCGGCGAGGGCCTGTAAGACAGGTCGACTCCCTCCCCGCGGAGCTTGGCGTTGCGTCGTCGGCCGTCCTTCCGGACACCCTGAGGAGCCCCCCGATCATGGCGAACCGCCAGCAGCCCAGCTCTATGCCGATCCACAAGTACGGCCAGTACGAGCAGGTCGACATTCCGGACCGTACGTGGCCCGGCAAGCGCATCACCACCGCCCCCCGCTGGCTCTCCACCGACCTGCGTGACGGCAACCAGGCCCTGATCGACCCGATGTCGCCCGAGCGCAAGCGCCGGATGTTCGACCAGCTGGTGTCGATGGGCTACAAGGAGATCGAGGTCGGGTTCCCGGCCTCCGGGCAGACCGACTTCGACTTCGTGCGCTCGATCATCGAGGAAGAGGGCGCGATTCCGGACGACGTGACGATCTCCGTGCTGACTCAGGCTCGGGAAGATCTGATCGAGCGGACCGTCGAGTCGCTGAAGGGTGCCAAGCGGGCGACCGTGCATCTGTACAACGCGACCGCGCCTGTGTTCCGGCGGGTGGTCTTCCGTGGGTCCAAGGACGACATCAAGCAGATCGCCGTCGACGGTACGCGGCTGGTGATGGAGTACGCCGAGAAGCTGCTGGGGCCCGAGACCGAGTTCGGGTACCAGTACTCGCCGGAGATCTTCACCGACACCGAGCTGGACTTCGCGCTGGAGGTCTGCGAGGCGGTGATGGACGTCTACCAGCCGGGTCCGGGGCGCGAGATCATCCTCAACCTGCCTGCCACGGTGGAGCGTTCGACCCCGTCCACGCACGCGGACCGCTTCGAGTGGATGGGCCGCAACCTGTCCCGCCGCGAGCACGTCTGCATCTCCATCCACCCGCACAACGACCGCGGTACGGCGGTGGCGGCGGCCGAGCTGGCGCTGATGGCCGGCGCCGACCGCGTCGAGGGCTGTCTGTTCGGGCAGGGCGAGCGCACCGGCAACGTCGACCTGGTCACCCTGGGCATGAACCTGTTCTCGCAGGGCGTCGACCCGCAGATCGACTTCTCCGACATCGACGAGATCCGTCGTACGTGGGAGTACTGCAACCAGATGGAGGTCCACCCGCGCCACCCGTACGTGGGCGACCTGGTCTACACGTCCTTCTCCGGCTCCCACCAGGACGCCATCAAGAAGGGCTTCGACGCCATGGAGGCCGACGCGGCCGCGAAGGGCGTCACGGTCGACGACATCGAGTGGGCCGTGCCTTATCTGCCGATCGACCCGAAGGACGTGGGGCGCTCCTACGAGGCCGTCATCCGGGTCAACTCGCAGTCCGGCAAGGGCGGGATCGCGTACGTCCTGAAGAACGACCACAAGCTGGACCTGCCGCGCCGGATGCAGATCGAGTTCTCGAAGATCATCCAGGCCAAGACGGACGCCGAGGGCGGCGAGGTCACCGGCGGTGCCATCTGGGCGGTGTTCCAGGACGAGTACCTGCCCAACCCGGAGAACCCCTGGGGCCGTATCCAGGTCCGCACCGGCCAGTCGACCACCGACACGGACGGCATCGACACCCTGACCGTCGAGGCCACCGTCGACGGCGAGGACACCGTCCTGACGGGCTCCGGCAACGGTCCGATCTCGGCCTTCTTCGACGCCCTGCAGTCCGTCGGCGTCGACGTACGTCTGCTGGACTACCAGGAGCACACGCTGGCCGAGGGCGCCTCCGCGCAGGCCGCCTCCTACATCGAGTGCGCGATCGACGACAAGGTTCTCTGGGGAATCGGGATCGACGCGAACACGACGCGTGCGTCACTGAAGGCCGTCGTGTCCGCCGTCAACCGCGCGACCCGATAGTCACTCTGACCGGCAGTTTCGGGGCCTTGATCGTCGTATACGGCGATCAAGGCCCCGCTGTTTTCGGCCACCCGGACGTGGAGGTCACGGAAAGGTCTCCTCCGGGGTAATGACTACGCCTCAACAATGTGGCTAACATCACGCAAGCGCGGCGATGTTGCCGCGGCGTTACGGAGGTGCGACGTGCTGCCAGTACGGGGACGAGACGGCCGTGCTTCCCGGCTTGCCCGGATCCTGGGCACGCGCACCGCGTGGACACCCGTCGGCGACGGCGAGTTCTTCTGCCCCGGCTGCGGGGGCGACCGCAACTACCAGCGGCTGACCGGCCGCCGCCGCTTCACCCTGCTGGGTGTGCCGGTGCTGCCGCGCGGTGAGACCGGGCCGGTCGTGGAGTGCGGCGCCTGCCGCCGGCACTTCGGCACGGACGCCCTCGACCACCCGACCACCACCCGCTTCTCCGCGATGCTCCGCGACGCCGTGCACACCGTCGCCCTGGCGGTCCTCGCCGCGAGCGGCAGCTGTTCCCGTACGGCCCTGGAGGCCGCCGCCGGGACGGTCCGCGCGGCCGGCTTCGACGACTGCACGCAGGAGCAGCTGAACGCGCTCGTGGAGGCGCTGGCCGCCGACACCGGCCGGGTCTACGGCCAGCCGTGCGGTGCCGGACTCGCCATAGAGCTGCACGAGGCCCTCGACCCGCTCGCCCCGCACCTCGCTCCGGTGGGCCGCGAATCGATCCTGCTGCAGGGGGCGCGCATCGCCCTCGCGGACGGTCCGTACACCCCGGCCGAGCGCGAGGTCCTCACGACGGTGGGCGCGGCCCTGACGATCTGCGCGGACGACGTGACCCGCCTCCTGGAGTCGGCCCGCACGCCGTCCTGACCCGCCCGCGTTACTCCCGCGGGAGTAACGCCGCCGCCGGGCCACCCCTGGCAGTAGCCCGCCTCTCGCCCTTCCGCCCGACGAACACGCCCCTTCCCGCCGGAAGTCTGGAACCGACCCAGACACCCGACCGGAGGGAGCCCGGACATGGGGGACACAAGGACCAGGACACGGCGCAGGCGGGCCGTGCCGTGGCTCGTGCTCGGACTGTGGATCGCCGTGCTGGCGATCACCTCGCCGTTCGCGTCGAAGCTCGCGGACGCCCAGCACGACCGTGCCGTCGACTATCTGCCGGCGAGCGCCGACTCCACACAGGTCGCCGAGATCCAGGACCGGCTGCCCGGCGGCGAGGCCACCGAGCTGGTCGTCGTCTACCACCGCGCCGGCGGACTGACCGCCGCGGACCGGGCGACCGCCGCCGACCAGATCGGCGCGATCGCGGGCGCGCACCCGCTCACCGCCGCGCCCGAGGGCGTTCCGTCCAAGGACGGCACCACCCTGATGTACCCGGTCGCCAGTACCGAGCCCGGCACGGACGAGAAAGCACGTGATGTGCTCGTCAACGAGGTACGGGACCTCGCGCGAGGCGGCGACGGGCTGAGCGTCGAGGTCGGCGGGTCGGGGGCGCTCGCCACCGACGCGGGGGAGGTCTACGACTCGCTCGACGGGCCGCTGCTCTTCACCACCGCCGGGATCGTCGCGCTGCTGCTGATCCTCATCTACCGCAGTCCGTTCCTGTGGCTGGTGCCGCTCGCCGTCGCGGGGATGGCCGACTACCTCTCGATGGGCGTCGCCTACGGGCTCCACCAGTGGTTCGGCACCTCGGTGACCGGCCAGAGCTCCGGCATCATGACCATCCTCGTCTTCGGCGCGGGCACCGACTACGCCCTGCTGCTCGTCTCCCGCTACCGCGAGGAACTGCGCCGTACCGAGCGGCCCTACGACGCCATGGCCGCGGCACTGCGCGGCTGCGGGCCCGCCGTGCTCGCCTCCTCCGGCACCGTCGCCGCCGGACTGCTGTGCCTGCTCGCCGCCGACCTCAACTCCAGCCGGGGCATGGGCCCGCTCGGCACCGTCGGCGTACTGTCCGCGCTCGTCGCCATGCTGACGCTGCTGCCCGCCGTCCTGGTGCTGCTCGGTCGCCGGGTGTTCTGGCCGCTCGTGCCCCGGTACGGCAGCACGCCCAAGGCCCGCAGGTCCCTGCTGGCCGCCGTGGGCAGCTCCGCGGGGCGCCGGCCCCGCACCGTGCTCGCCGCCGGCGCCGTGCTGCTCGGCGCGCTCGCCCTGGGCACGTTCGCCCTGCCCGACGCCCTCAAGCAGGAGGACTCCTTCACCACCAGGCCCGACGCGGTCGCCGCCATGGAGACCCTCGCGAAGGCCTACCCCGAGCGCGGCTCCCAGCCGATCACCGTCCTCACCCCCACCGGCCGTGCCGACGCCGCCCTGGCCGAGGTCCGCGAGCTGCGGGGCGTCGCCGACGTCGAGCGGGGCCGCAGCGGGCACGGCTGGACGGAGCTGTCGGTCATCGCCACCGCCCCGCCCGAGTCGGCGGGCGAGACCCGCGTCATCGAGACCTTGCGGGACCGGCTGGACGGCTCGCACGTCGGCGGACCCAGCGCCCAGCAGCTCGACCTCGCCGACACCAACGCCCGCGACCGGCTGGTCGTCGTCCCGCTCGTGCTGACGTCCGTCCTGCTGATCCTCGTACTCCTGCTGCGTTCGCTCGTCGCGCCGCTGCTCCTGGTGGCCGCCGTCGTCGCGGTGTGGGGCGCGGCCCTCGGCATCGGCGGACTCGTCTTCGGGCCGCTCTTCGGCTTCGCGGGCACCGACCCCGGCCTCGGTCTGCTGTCCTTCGTCTTCCTGGTCGCCCTCGGCGTCGACTACGGCATCTTCCTCATGCACCGCATGCGGGAGGAGTCCCTCGGCGGCGCCGAACCGGTGCCGGCCGCGCTCACCGCGCTGCGCACCACGGGCGGGGTCATCGCGTCCGCGGGGCTCGTCCTGGCGGCGACCTTCGCGGTGCTCACCAACATGCCGCTGGTGAGCCTGGTGGAGCTGGGCTTCGTCATCGCGGTCGGTGTCCTGCTCGACACCTTCCTCGTCCGCACCTACCTGGTCACCAGCGCGAGTGTGCTGCTGGGCCGCCGGGTCTGGTGGCCGGGGCGGCTGTCGCGGACGCCGCAGAAGCCGGTGGAGGCCGAACGCCAGTCGGAGCCCGTCTGAATCTCCGGGCGCCCCTGACTCCCGAAGGGGCGCCCGCCTACCGGAAGATGAACTTCGTGCAGGAGAAGACGCGTTCACACCGGGCGGAGCGGATCATGGCCGTCATCGGCCGTGATCCCCGCACCGCCGCGCACGGCACCCGCAAGGACGCCCTGCTCACGCTGGTCCTCGCCGCGTCGGCCGGGTGGCTGGCGCTGTCCACCGGCGACGGCCGCCGCCCCGACGCGCTCGGCTGGACGCTGCTGCTCGCCGCGCACGTGCCGCTCGTATGGCGCCGGCGCCGTCCGATGCTCGTGCTCGCGGCCGTGGTGGCGCTGGTCGTGCCCTACCACGGCCTCGACTTCAACCACGAGGCGCCGTCCGCCGTCTCGTACGTCGCGCTGTACACGGTCGCCGTCACCGGCCGCCCGCTGCGCACGATCCTGACGGGCCTCATCGTCCTGACCGTCGCCGTCTCGGTGATGCTGACGGTCAACACCCACCAGGCCGCCGAACTGCTGGGCGTCTCCGGCTGGGTGGTCGCGGTCCTCTTCTTCGGCATCGACGTCCGCTACTACCGTAGCTATGTCGCCTCGATCGTCGAACGCGCCGAGCGCGCCGAACGCACCCGCGAGGAGGAGGCCCGCCGCCGGGTCGCCGAGGAGCGGCTGCGTATCGCCCGCGACCTGCACGACCTGCTCGCCCACAGCATCACCCTCATCGGCGTGCAGACCTCGGTCGCCGCGCACGTGCTGGCCGCCGACCCCGAGCGCCTGGACCGGGAGACGGTGGCCAGGGCGCTGGAGGACATCGCCGAGACCTGCCGCAGCGCGCGGGGCGAACTGCGCACCACCCTGGAGGTGTTGCGCGAGCACGACCTGCCGGACGCCCGCGGCCCGCTGCCCGGCCTCGACGGACTGCCCGACCTGGTGCGGGCCGCCCGCCTGGCCGGCGCCCGCGTCGAACAGACGGTGGGGATCCGGCGGGCCCCGCCCGCGGTCGGCGCCGCCGTCTACCGCATCGTGCAGGAGGCGCTGACCAACGCGGTACGGCACGCGGGTCCCGAACCCGCCGTACGCGTCGGCCTGTACGAAGCTGACGGCGCTCTGCACCTGCGCGTGACCGACGACGGCACCGGGCCCGACCGCGCCGGGACCCACGGCTTCGGCCTGGTCGGCATGCGGGAGCGGGCCCGCAGCGTCGGCGGCACCCTCGACGCCGGACCGCGGGACGAGGGCGGCTTCGAAGTGCGGGCCGTCCTGCCCACGAGCCTTCCGGAGGGAGCCGTATGACGATCCGTGTCCTGCTCGCCGACGACCAGCACCTGGTGCGGGCCGCCTTCGCCATGCTCGTGGAGTCGGCCCGGGACATGACGGTCGTCGGGCAGGCGGCCACCGGCCGGGAGGCGGTCGAGCTGGCCCGGCGCGCGCGGGCCGACCTGGTGGTGATGGACATCCGGATGCCCGACCTGGACGGCATCGAGGCGACCCGGCTGATCGCGGCGGACGCGGACCTCGCCGGGCTGCGGGTGCTGGTCCTGACGACCTACGACACCGACGAGAACATCGTCGAGGCCCTGCGCGCCGGCGCCTCCGGATTCCTGGTCAAGGACACCCGTCCGGCCGAACTCCTCGACGCCATCCGGACGGTCGCCGCCGGCGACGCGCTGCTCTCCCCGGGACCGACCGCGCGACTCATCGAACGCTTCCTGCGCAGCCCCGTGCCGCCGACGGCGGACGGCGGCCCGGAATGCCTGTCCGAGCGGGAACGGGAGGTCCTCACCCTGGTCGCTCGGGGTCTCAACAACACTGAAGTGGGTGAAGCACTCGGACTGAGTCCGCTGACCGCGAAGACCCATGTCAGCCGGATCATGGGGAAGCTCGGAACCCGTGACCGGGCCCAGCTGGTGATCGTGGCGTACGAGTCGGGACTGGTGATACCGGGGAGCATGTGACGGAAGGTCAGTGTCTGACAGCCCGCTAGGGAGATCGATGACCATCCTGAGCCGCACCCTTGTCGTCGCCGCGGTCCTCGCGGCCCCCCTCACCGCGACCCCGCACGCCTCCGCCGCCGGCTGCACGTCCTCCGTGCCGTACGTCTCGGGCCAGGGCGGCTACGACACGTACCGGATCCCGGCGACGGTCACCACCGGCCGGGGCACGGTCCTCGCCTTCGCCGAGGGACGGCGCACCGGCGCGTCCGACACCGGCAACATCGACGTCGTGGTCAAGCGCTCCGCCGACGGCGGCTGCACCTGGGGCCCGCTGCAGGTCGTCACCGAGGGAGACGGCGACACCCGCGGCAACCCGGCGCCGGTGCTGGACCCGCTCACCGGCGCGGTCGTCCTGGTGACGTCCTACAACAGCGGCCTGGTCACCGAGCCGCAGATCATGCGGGGCGAGGTGACGCCCGAGCAGAGCCGCCGGGTGTTCGTGCAGCGCAGCTGGGACGACGGCCGCACCTTCTCCGCGCCGGTCGACATCACCGCGCAGGTCAAGGAGCCGAACTGGCGCTGGTACGCCACCGGGCCCGGCCACGCCGTCGCCCTCACCAGCGGCCCGCACGCCGGCCGCCTGGTTGTCCCCGCCAACCACTCCGCGGCCCCGCCCGCGGGCTCCGCGGACACCGGCCAGGAGCGCAAGTACTACGGCGGCCACGCGATCTACAGCGACGACGGCGGCACCACCTGGCACATCGGCTTCGTCGACTCCTCGTACGAGGGGTACGACAACGCCAACGAGACCAGCGTCACCGAACTCCCGGACGGGCGGCTGTACTTCAGCTCCCGTGACGAGGGCGGCACCAGCAAGGGCAACCGGCTCGACAGCTACTCCTCCGACGGCGGCCAGACCCTCGACCGCCCCTACCGCCAGCAGCCCACCCTGAGCGACGTACCGGCGGTCCAGGGCAGCGTGCTCCAACTCCCCGAACCGGGCGCCCCGTTGCTGTTCTCCGGCCCGTCCGTGCCCACCGCCCGTCAGGCGATGGCGATCTGGCGCAGCACGGACGGCGGCGCGACCTTCACCAAGGCGCTGACCCTGTCGACCCAGCGGGCCGCCTACTCCGACCTGGTGCGGATCGGCTGGGAGACGCTCGGGATCCTGTACGAGACGGGTGTGGCGGGCACGTACGAGACGATCGAGTTCCGCCGGCTGCCGACCGACAGCCTCTGATCCGCCGGACAGGTCCTAGAGCAGCCCGGCCGCCGCCAGGAACTTGCCCACCCGGCGTACCTCCTCCGGCGACAGCGGCACCTGGGGTTCCGCCGTCGCCGGGCAGTCGATGATCCCGCGCAGGTGCAGCGCCGCCTTGAAGGCGCCGAGCGCCGAGGAGCTGCCGCCCATCCGGGCCGGGTCGCCGGCGCCGACCAGGTGGAACAGGGCGCACAGGCGGTCCTGTTCGGTGCGGGCGCGGTCCCAGTCGCGGGCCCGGCAGGCGCGGTCGAGGCGGACGTAGCCGTGCGGGTCGACGTTGGCGAGGCCGGGCACCGCGCCGTGCGCGCCGAGCGCGAGGGCGGAGTCGACGAACAGTTCGGAGCCGGTCAGGACGCTGAAGCCGGTGAGGGCGCGGGCGCCGGTGACGACCTCGCGGAAGCCGGCCAGGTCGCCGCTGGAGTCCTTGAGCCCGGCCAGCGTGCGGTCGGCGGCCAGCTCCAGGACCAGCTGGGCGGGCAGCTTGCTGTGGACGGCGACCGGGATGTCGTAGGCGACGACCGGGACCGGACTGGCGGCGGCGATCAGCCGGAAGTGGCGGGCGATCTCGGCGGGGTGGGTGCTCGTGTAGTACGGCGCCGTCACGACCACGGCGTCCGCGCCGGCCGCGGTGACGGACGCGACGTGGTCCAGGACCCTCGGGGTCGTCATGTCGATGACGCCCGCGAGGACCGGGTGCTGCCCGCCGACATGGCCCGCCACGGCCTCCACGACCAGCCTGCGCTGCCGGTCGGTGAGATAGGCCGCCTCCGAGGAGGAGCCGAGCACGAAGAGCGCGTCCACCCCCCCGCCGAGCAGATGGTCGACCAGCCTGAGCAGGGAGGGGACGTCCACCTCGCCGCCCGGTGTCAGGGGGGTGCAGACGGGTGGGACGACACCGGTGAGCGGGGCGGGGAAGGTCATGAAGGCTCCCTGGGGTGGTTCTGCCGTACGAGATCGCGGGTCGACTGGTCCTCCTCCACAGGATGGTGGCAGCGGTAGCGGTGACCGGCCTCCGACGCGGCCGAGAATTCCGGCATTTTGGACACGCACTCCTCGTCGGCCTTCCAGCAGCGGGTGCGGAAAGGGCAGCCGCTCGGCGGGCGCGTGGCCGAGGGGACCGGGCCGGTCAGCGGGATCGGGTCGACGGGGTCGAGCAGTCCGGGCGTGGCCGAGAAGAGCGCGCGGGTGTACGGGTGCCGGGCGCGGTCGGTGACGTCCGCGGCCGGCGCCTCCTCGACGATCCGGCCCAGGTACATGGTGATCACGCGGTCGCTCATCCGCCGTACCGTCTGGATGTCGTGCGAGACGAACACCAGGGCCAGGCCCAGGCGTTCACGCAGGTCGAGCAGGAGGTTGAGGATCTGGGCGCGGACCGACACGTCCAGGGCGCTGGTCGGTTCGTCGGCCACCACCAGGTCGGGGTCCAGGGCCAACGCCCGGGCGATCGCGACGCGTTGGCGCTGACCGCCGGAGAGCTGGCCGGGCAGCGCGTCGGCGACGGACCGCGGCAGACCGACCAGGCCCATCAACTCCCTTACCCGCTCCTCCCGTTGGGCCTTCGTGCCGCGCTCGTGCACGTCCAGCGGGTCGCGCAGGATCTGCCGGATCGGCAGCCGGCGGTTCAGGGCGGTCGAGGGGTCCTGGAAGATCATGCCGACGCCGGACCCGATCGCCGCCCGGCGCTCACCGTCCGGCATCGACCACAGGTCCCGCCCCCGGAACACCACCGACCCGGCCGTCGGCCGCTCCACCCCCACCAGCACCTTCGCCAGCGTCGACTTCCCGCACCCGGACTCCCCGACCACCCCGACCGTCTCACCGGCCGCGACGGCCAGATCGGCCCCGGTCAGCGCGTACACCCGATCCCGCGTGAAGACCCCACCGCTGCGGGCCTTGTGCACCACGTGGGCGTCGGACAGCTCGACGATCGCGTTCACTGGAGGGCCTCCGTGCCGGGCGTTGGGCGGTTCGGTGTTCGCGTTCACGTCAGGGTTTCCGTCGGCCGGGCCGGATCGCCGGGTGGCAGCGGCCGTGGAGGGCTGCCGGGCCGGACGCCGGGCGTCGTGCGCCGGTCCGGTCGCGTCGGGTCGCCCGGCCGGTGCGGGTGTTGTGGGTCGGGCCGTGGTCGGGCGGTTCGGCGGTCGCGTTCACCGGGTGGTCTGTGTCCTCGCCGGGATGGCTCACGTCACGGCCTCCACGGACACCGGCTCGGGGGCCGGGTGGTGGCAGGCTGTGGTGTGGGTCGGGGGGCCCAGCAGGTCGGGGCGGGTGGTGCGGCACAGGTCGCTCGCCAGGGGGCAGCGGTCGGCGAAGCGGCAGCCGGCCGGGAAGTCGGCGGGGGAGGGGACGACGCCCTTGATCTGGGTGAGGCGTTCGGCCGCCGACTCCAGGGAGAGCACGCTGCCGAGCAGGCCGCGCGTGTAGTGGTGGGCCGGTGCCTCCACCAGGTCGGCGGTCACGCCCGTCTCCACGATCTGTCCGCCGTACATCACCACCACCCGGTCGGTGACGTCCGCGACGAGCGCGAGGTCGTGCGAGACGAGGATCAGCGCGAAGCCCAACTCCTCGCGCAGGCGCAGCAGAAGCTGTATCACCTGCGCCTGCACGGTGACGTCGAGCGCGGTCGTCGGCTCGTCGGCGACGATCAGCTTCGGGTCGCGGGACAGCGCCATGGCGATCAGGACGCGCTGGCGCTGGCCGCCGGAGAGTTCGTGCGGATAGCTGCGCAGGGTGCGGTCGGGGTCGAGGCCGACCAGGCCGAGGAGTTCGGCGGGGCTGCGGTGTCCGCCCCGGCGAACGAGCTGCTTGAGCTGGGCGCGGATCGTCATCGCCGGGTTGAGGGAGGAGAGCGCGTCCTGGTAGATCATCGCCATCTCGTGGCCGAGCAGGCGGCGGCGTACGCGCATGGGTTCGGCGAGCAAGTCCCGCTGGTCGAAGCGGACTTGGCCGCGGACGCGGGCGCCCTTGGGCTCCAGGCCCATGATGGTGAGCGCGGTGAGCGACTTCCCGCAGCCCGACTCGCCGACCAGGCCCAGGACTTCGCCGGGCTGCACCTCGAAGCTGATGCCGTCCACGATGTCCACGCCGTCGTGCCGGCCCTCGAAGCCGACGGCGAGGTTCTCGACGGCCAGTATCGGCAACTGCCCCTGGGGGAGCGGCCGGGCGCGGGAGCGCAGGCGCTGGGCCGCCGCCGTCAGACCGGGCAGTTCCAGCACCTCGCCGGTGCCGGGCTCCGCCGTCTCCAGCCGGTCCTTGTCCTCGTCCCCTTTTTCGTGCGGGTCGCGGGCCGTCACCTCGCGCGCCGAGGGCGCCGCCCACGCGTCGGACACGCCCTCGGACAGGACGTTCAGCGACAGGACGGTGATCAGCATCAGCAGACCGGGGAAGACCGTCGCCCACCAACCGCCGGTCAGCACCATGTTCTTGCCGTCCGCGATGACGCTGCCCCAGGACGGGTCCGGGGGCCGGACGCCCGCGCCGATGAAGGACAGCGACGCCTCGAAGACGATCGCCTCGGCGACCTGGACCGTGCAGAACACCAGCACGGGAGCGGCGCAGTTGACCGCCACGTGCCGCAGCACGATGTGCGGGGTCCGCGCGCCGATCACCCGCTCCGCGGTCACGTAGTCCTCGCCGTACTGGTCCAGCACGTTGGCCCGTACGACCCGCGCCACCGGCGGGGTGAACAGGAACGCGATCGCGCAGATCAGTACGGTGATGCCGCCGCCGAACACCGCCACCAGGACGGCCGCGAGCGCGATGCCCGGGAATGCCATCACCACGTCCAGACAGCGCATCAGCGTCTCGTCGACACCCCGGCGCGAGGTCGCCGCCACCGCGCCGAGCACGGCACCCACCACGAGGGCGAGCGCGGTGGCGCCCAGACCGATCGCGAGCGACCAGCGGGCCCCGTACATCAGCCGGCTCAGCAGGTCCCGGCCGAGGCTGTCCTGGCCCAGCCAGTGCGCGGCGGACGGGTGGCCGGTGCCGTCGACCGGGGCCTGCTGGGCGAGCGGGTCGTCCGGCGCGAGCAGCGGGGCGAGCAGCGCCACCAGCACGACGACCGCCAGGAAACAGACGGCGACCTTCGACATGAGCGGCAGTCGGCGCCGGCCGCGCAGCCGGATGCCGGGCCGGGAGAGCGCGTCGGCGAGGCCCTTGCGCGTGAACGGGGTGTTCATGTGGCCGCATCCCTCAGTCGCGGGTTGACCAGCAGATACAGGACGTCGATGACGAGGTTCACGACGACGAAGCCGATCGCGGTCGTGATCACCACGCCCTGTACGACGGCCGGATCGCCGTTCTGTACGGCGTCGATCATCAGCTTGCCCATGCCGGGCAGCGCGAAGATCGTCTCGATGACGACCGCGCCGCCCAGCAGATAGCCGACCCGCAGACCGAGCACGGTCAGCGGGTTCATCAGGGCGTTGCGCAGCACGTTGCGCCCGACCACGACCCGCGGCGGCAGCCCGCTGCCGATCGCCGTACGGACGTAGTCCTTGTCCAGCTCCTCCACCACCGACGTCCGGACGATCCGGGTGAGTTGGGCCGCCACCGGCAGCGAGAGCGCCAGCGCCGGGAGCGCCATCGTCTTGAGCCAGCCGGTGACGGAGTCCGCCGGGTTGATGTAGCCGCCGGCCGGGAACCAGCCCCGGTCCACGGCCAGGTACTGGATCATCAGCAGCGCCAGCAGGAAGCCGGGGGCCGCGACCCCGGTCAGCGAGACGACCCGGACGATCTGGTCCGGCAGTCGGTCGCGGTAGATCGCCGCGGTCACCCCGCCGAGCAGGGACAGCACGACCGCGATCCCCAGGCCCAGGAAGGTCAGTTGGAGGGTGAGCGGCAGTGCGGTGGTGACCTGGTCGAGCACCGGCGCGCGGGTCAGGGTGCTGGTGCCCAGGTCGCCGTGGAGCAGATCGCCCACGAAGTCGACGTAGCGCACGGGCAGCGGGTCGAGCAGGCCGCTGCGCTCGCGGAAGTCGTGCAGCTGCTGCGGGGTGGGGTTGGCGCCCTGGAAGAACGCGGAGGCCGGGTCGACGTCCGAGAAGCGCATCACCAGGAACACGAACAGGACGATGCCGAGCATCAGCGGCACGAGCAGCGCGATGCGCCGGATCAGGATCCGTACGACAGCTGTCATGGCGTCAGACCCACTTCGCCTGGAGGAAGTTGACGCCCGGATAGGGCTGCGGCTTTATGCCGGTGAGCTCGTGCGGGTCCCACGCGGTCATCAACTCGTTGTGGACGACCGGGTAGAGCACGGCCTGTTCGGCGACGACGTCGACGTAGTCCTGGATCATCGTCTTCTTCCGCGCCGGGTCGGACTCCCGTGTGGCCAGGTCCATGTCCCTGAACAGCCGCTTGGCGACCGGGTGTTCGGCCCAGCGGGCGTAGCCCATCCAGAGGTTCTGCGGGCCGTAGTTGTAGTGCATGATCAGGTCGGCGTCGAGGCCGAACTGGTTGGGGTTCGAGGCGGCGGCCACGACCTGGTAGTCCTGCTTCTGGTCCAGCTTGGTGAAGACGGCGGTGGTCTCCTGGGGGGAGAGGGTCGTCTTGACGCCGATCGCGTCCCAGGACGCCTTGATGGTCGGCAGGCAGTCGGTGATCCAACTCAGGTTCACCGCGAGGATGTCGACCTTCAGGCCGCTGACCCCGGCGGCCTTCAGCAGCGCTTTCGCCTTCTCCGGATCGTGTCGGTAGACGGTCTTCGCCGGCCGGTAGGCGGGGTTGCCCTCGTTCAGGAACGACGAGGACGGCTTCCCGTGTCCCTTCAGCGCCACTTGGACGATCGTGTCGGTGTCGATCGCGTAGTGCAGCGCCTGCCGCACCCGCACGTCGTCGAAGGGCTTGTGCTGGGTGTTGAACAGCAGGAACAGGTTGTTCATCCCGGCCCCGCCCGCGACCGTCATCCCGCCGTCGCGGAGCCGGGCGATGTTGGCGTACGGGATGTTGTCGGAGATCTGCGCGCCCGCGCTCGCGCCCGAGACCCGTGCCACGCGGGAGGCCGCGTCGACGATCGTCAGCCAGTTCATCTTGTGGAAGGCCGGCCGGCGCGGGCCGTTGTAGGCCTCGAAGGCGGCGAAGGTGGTGTTGGCCTTCGGGTGGTGCGCGGTCTGCCGGTACGGTCCCGAGCCGACCGCGAGACCCCGGATCGCGTCGTCCCAGCCGCCGGGCCGCGAGAACACGTGCTTGGGCATGACCTTGGCCAGCGTGAGCCGCGAAAGCCCTTCGGGGAAGGGGAAGTTGAGCACCAGCTCGACCGTGCGCGCGTCGACCTTGCGGACCTGCTTCAGCCAGCTCGCGAAGAAGCCCTTGGCCAGGGTCTGCGTCTTGGGGTCGAGGATCCGGTCGAACACGAACACCACGTCGTCGGCGGTGACCGGCCTGCCGTCGTGGAAGGTGGCGCCCTCGCGCAGCGCGAACCGCCAGGTGGTGGCGTCCGGGTCGCCCGGCAGCTCGGTGCCGAGCGCCGGATAGGGCGCCCGGGTGATCGGGTCGGTGTCGAGGAGCCCTTCGTAGATGTGGTTGTTGGCGGCCATGGAGAATGCCGACGCCGTCTGCGTGGGATCCCAGCTGCCGTCGTTCCCGTACCCGATCACCGCGGTCAGTGCCCGGTCCTTGCCGCCGCCCCCGGTGTCATTGGTCGACTCCGGCCCGCAGGCCGCCAGGGACGACGACAGGGCAGCGGCCGCGCCCACCGCTCCGGTGTGCTTCAGGAAGGTCCGGCGGTGCACGGTTCCTCCAGCCGAGGATGAGGAGATACGACGTCCTATGTCCTGACGTCAGCGCGACCATAGGTGGGGTCCTGTGGACGGTCAAGACATCGCACACTAATGGGCGTATCCGTCACAGGTCGGACCAATGGCGCTTTGAAATGGCTGGAGTTGATGACCGGTCTGGTCGGGGCGGATGCCTACGCGGTCGCCTGCTCGGGTGCGGTGAGCTGGGCGGCGATCGCCGCCCCGTCCAGCCACACGTTCTCGCGGGCGATCTTTCCGTCCTTGAACTCGAAGACGTGCAGCATCCGGAAGGTGATGCGCCGGTTGTTGCCGGGGATCCCCAGCATGGAGCCCGTGACCACGCCGGTGATCAGGTCCTCGACGGTCGCTCCGTTGTCCGAGTAGTACGTGTGCGTGCGCTCGTCCTTCTCGGAGCGGAAGTCCTTCAGCAGCTGCAGATAGCGGTCCTTGGCCGCCGGGATGCCGTAGGCCGGACCGCCCGGCCAGCCGACCGCGTCGTGCTCGATGTCGTCGGTGTACATGGAGACCGCGAGTTCCGCGTCCCCGATCCGCTCCGCCTCCATGTGGGTCTCGATCAGCGCTTCCATTTCGGCGGGTGTCATGGCGCCCATGGGGCACTCCCTCTCGCTCGTGCCGCGCGCTCTGAGGTGCGCGGCCCCCGTTGGTGAGACGCTGCTACCATAATGAGAATACTTTCTCATGACAAGAGGGACATCTCATGACCGAGCGGAGCATCTCGTGAGCGGGGAGGGGTCTGTCATGAGTGACGGCGGGACCGACGGGCGCCGCAACCAGAAGCTGCGCACCCGGCGCGCGCTGGTCGACGCCGCGGTCGAGCTGGTGCGCGAGGGCAGGCCGGTGACGGTCGCGGACGCCGCGCACAAGGCCCAGGTCTCGGTGGCCACGGCCTACCGCTACTTCTCCAACCCGCAGGACCTGCTGCGCGAGACGCAGACCGTCGCCCGCGGCTTCGAGGCCCTCGCCGACCTGCCGGACGACCCGGCCGAACGTCTCGACCTGGTCGTCTCCCGCACCGCCGACCTGCAACTGGGCGACGAGGCGGTGTGGCGGGCGGTGCTGCGGGCGGCCTTGGAACGCTGGACGGACCCCGCCGCCGGTACGGGCACAGGCGCCGGCGCGAGCCCCGACACCGAGGCCGTCCCCACCCGCAACCGCCTCCGCTTCGACCTCACCCGCGCCGCCCTTGAACCCCTCGCCGACACCCTCCCGCCCGACCTGCACCGCCGCCTCACCATGGCCGCCACGATGGTCTACGGCGTCGAGGCCCTCGTCTCCACCCGTGACGTCTGCGGACTGGACCCCGAGGAGTCCAAGGACGTGATGCGATGGGCGGCCCGGGCCCTGCTGGAGGCGGTCCAGCGGGAGGCCGCGGAGCGGTGAGGCGGCTCGCGGGGTCGAGCGGCGGGGCGGGAACCGAGGGGGGTCTGCATGGGCGAGCTGTGGGACGAGCACGACACCGGGGTGCTGCGACTGCCGTCGGGACGGCTGGTCCGGGGCCGAGGCCTGCGGCACCCACTGGATCCGGCCGCGCCGACACCCTCGTACGGCCTCTATCTTCTGGGCCGGCAACCGGCGCCCGTCGCCTGGGAGTCACGGTGGTTGCGCTGGCCCGATTTTCGGCTGCCCGGCGACCGGGTGGACGCCCGTGCCGCTCTGGTCGAGGTCTGGGAGCGGGCGGTGGGCGAGCGGGTCGAGGTCGCCTGTGGGGGTGGGCGGGGGCGTACGGGGACGGCGCTGGCCTGTCTGGCGGTGCTGGACGGCGTACCGGCCGGGGAGGCGGTCGCGTATGTGCGGGCGCACTACGACCGGCGGGCGGTGGAGACGCCCTGGCAGAAGCGGTACGTACGGGGGTTCGCGGGGCCCGTCACAGGGTCAGGCGCATGATCAGGCGGTCGGCGCCCGGGCCGAAGTAGTCGGCGCGGACGTCCTGTTCGGCGGTGAAGCCCAGGGACGCGTAGAGGTCGATCGCCGGGAGGTTGGCGGGGTCCACGGTGAGGCACACCTCGCGCACCCGGTCGGCCCGTAATCGGCGCAGCACCTCCAGCATCAGCCGCCGGCCGTGACCGCGGCCGCGCTCGTCCCGGGTGATGCCGAGCCCGAGGATCCAGCTGTGGGTGGCGTCCGGGGGCGTGCCGACGAGGACGTACCCCTTCAATTCGGTGCCGTCGTCGAGGACCAGCAGGTGCCTCGGGTACACGTCGTAGAGCTGGCGCAGTACGAAGTAGGGGTAGGGCTCGTCGGGGAAGGCCTCCCGGTCCAGATGGGCCAGCGCGGCGAGGTCCGCCTCGTCGACGCCGCGCAGTCGCAGCTGTCGGGTCGAGGGGCGTGCGGGCAGAGCAGTCATGCCACCTCCTGGTGAAGGTCCGGGGCACGTTGACCACTTACGAGTGAATTACGACCTGGGTTCCGATCAGGATGGCTGTGAATCTTCGGCGTGCTCAAGTGCTGTTCAGGACCAAATCCCTTTGTCGATCTGACCACCCAAGAGTTCTTGCAGTGCGTCGCCGATTTGGCGTAACGTCCTTGTAGTTGCCGCGAGTTGTGCCCGGCGAGGTATCCTCAGGCATGACCTCCAGAGTTCAGACGGACTCCGACGTGCTCAATGACGACGCGCCATGGGATGAATTCGATCCCGGGGCCTATGTCGATCAGAACTACCGCGATCTTCTGGACGCGGACGCGGAGATCCTCACTTTCGTACGGGAGCACTTCAGTAGTCACTTCCGTGAACCTTTCGATCGGCCGATTCACGGTATTGACATCGGTGCGGGAGCCAATCTCTATCCGGCCCTGTCCATGCTCCCGTGGTGCACGGAGATCACCCTGCTGGAGCGGGCACCGAAGAACGTCGACTACCTGCTCGGCCAGAAGCCGCACTACGACCCGAGCTGGGACAGCTTCTGGAAAGTACTGTGCGGGAACGCCGGGTACGAAGCGATGGAGGGTGACCCGAGGGACAGATTCCGCACCGCTGTCCGGGTCGAGGAGGGTAATTTGTTCGCCATGCGGCGACGAAAACCTTTCGGTCTGCTTCGTGATCGACGCCGTTGGCAGATCGGAACGATGTTCTTCGTGGCCGAATCCATCTCCACCTCGCACGAGGAGTTCCGGCGCGGAGTCGCGTGCTTCATGGCGGCGCTGGAGCCCGGGGCGCCTTTCGCCGCCGCGTTCATGGAGGGGTCGAGGGGGTATGACGTGGGCGACCGGCATTACCCGGCGTGCAACGTGGACGAGACACAGGTGAAGGAAAGTTTCCAGGGGCTCGCGCAGAAAGTCGAGACACGGCGCCTGGGAGAATCGAGTCATTTGGTGCGTCCGGGGCACACGGGAATCATTCTGGCCTGCGGCCGGCGGGACGGTAATTCCTGAATTCCGGATTTCCGGATTCCGATCGGGCGGCGGCCGGCACGGCCTGTGCGAGGGGGACAGCGGATGCAGATCAAGCCGCGTGTACATCTGCTTCAGATCTGGCAGGCGATCGCCCGCCATTCCTTCGCCGACGGCCGGTGGGACTGGGGGGACTGGGGACGGCTCAGCAGCGTCGCCGACGCCGAGCGGCTGCTGTGCCTGATGTATCCCGCCACGGAGATCCCCGAATTCCGGCTTGACGAGCCCGACACCACGCAGAAGGACGTGCTGCGCGATCTCAGACCGGCCGGCGGCCGGATGGAGATCCCGGCCGCCCTGGTCCGGGCCCTCACCGAGTTCATGGACCGGCACTCCACCCCCGACGGCAGCCCCACCTTCGCCGGCGACTACTACTTCTCCGCCGAGGATCCGCTGCAGGAGGTCACCCCGGAGCAGCGGGAACTCGGTGTCGTCGACTCCTTCAGCATGTCCGTGACCCTCTGCCTGGCCACCCTCGGCTTCCTCGACAAGTTCGCCCGCACCACGCTCCGTTCGGAGCTACGGGCCGAGGTCGACGCGCTCCGGGAGGCCACCAGCGAGCGGCTCACCGCCGCCATGGTCGGCCTGCTGCGCTCCTTCACCGTCAACGTCTTCGACGCCGACACCACCCAGGGACGGCGGCTGTTCCGCAACCTCGGCCAGCCGCGGCTGACCGAGCGGGCCGTGCTCCAGCAGTTCCGGGAGCGTTTCAAGTCCCTGCGTGCCACCATCGCCAACCGCATCAAGCTGGGTATCTCCGACACCGAGGACGCCCTGAAGAACGAGAGCATGCTCTTCGAATGCGGCTGGGCGTGGGGTGTGGTGAAGGGCGCGCCCGCGGTCCCCCTGAGCGGCGGGACCGGCACCCGTGAGCAGGTCGGGGCGTGGGTCGACGGCGTCGCCGATCCCGTGCCCTACCTGTACTTCACCGTCGTCGCCCTGGACGGCATCCAGGACCTCTCCTCGGACCGCACCCTCACCCTCGGGCTGCTCAACGAGGAGCAGCAGACGCTCGCCGAGGCGCTGCGCCTGCGCTGGACGGTGACCCAGCAGTACTGGTCGGAGATCGCCCGGTTCAACGACGAGCGCTGGCCGCTGGAGGACATCCCCTGGCGCGTCACCGGCCAGCGGCTGGAGTCCGAGTACTTCTCGCTCTCCGTCGCCGCCATCGTCGTCCACGACCTGGTGCGCCGCCGCGCGGGCGACGAGGACCTCGCCCGCACCGTCGACGTCATGCGACGCCTCGCCGAACGCGGCCGCATCACCAGCCCGTTGACCCGCGACGACCAGGCCCTGCGCCTGCACAGCCCCGGCGTCACCCTGCCCCTGCAGGGCAGCGAGCGGCTCGGCCCGCCCCTGCAGTGGACGGTCACCGATTTCTCCGCGCAACTCCTCAAGCGGACCGTCCAGTTGGCCGGACTCGCCCGCAACACCGCCATCCAGGACCGGCTGTTGCGCCTGGCCGACGACACCTTCGACCACCTGTGGCAGCGGCGCATCGAGGACGGCGAGGGCCTCGACCTCTGGGACGACGTGAACGCCGTCTACTCGACCGCGCCCAAACGCGAGGGCCCGCTGTCCTGGAGCATCACCGAACGCCTCACCGAGTGCATGGTCGTCGCGTACAACTTCTACACCCGCGAACCGATCCGGAGCCCCCAACTCGCGCTCATGGCAACCGACTTGCTCAGTGAGGCCAACCACCGCTTCGGCAAGGAGGAGATGCAGTCCGCGGTCGGCGCCGCCGGGCTCGCCGAGAGCGACTGGGCCAAGTCGCTGCGGACCATCGAACTGCGGCTGCGCCGCGCGGGCGAACTCGTCGCCACCCAGCCCGGCACCGCCAGTGCCATCGCGCTGGACGTCCTCGGCGAGCTCGACACCCTCGCGCGGGCCCGGGGCGCGGCAGCGGGAGAGGGGTGACCGTGCTCGTCCTCGCCGCCTCCGACAAGGGAGGCACCGGCCGCTCCGTCACCAGCGCCAACCTCGCCTACCACCGCGCCCTCGCCGGTGACGACGTGGCCTACGTCGACTTCGACTTCGGCTCGCCCACCGCCGCCGCCGTCTTCGACGTACCCGACGTCCTGCGCGGCGCCCGCGACGGCGGACTGCACTCCTATCTGGAGGGCCGGGCCGACGAGCCGGTCCGGATCGACATCTGGCGCCGCACCGAACACCCCGTCCTGCGCCGCAGGCCCAACGGCTCGGGCCGGCTCGTCCTGCTGCCCGGCGACGCCGGCGGCGGCGAGTTCGCCACCGACGAGGACGCCCTGCGCCGCTGCGTGGACCTGCTGCTGCGCCTGCACACCGAGTTCGACGTGATCGTCGTGGACCTCAGCGCGGGCCGCAGCTACGCGATGGACATGGTCCTGGAGGCCACCGCACAGCGGGAGTTGAGCGCACTGCCCGCCCGCTGGGTCGTCTTCCACCGCTGGACCCGCCAGCACGTCATCGCCGCGTCCGGCCTGGTCTTCGCGGAGCGCGGCATCCTGGAGGGCGGCGCGGAACGCGGCCACGACAAGGACGCGCTCCAGGGCGCCATCCGCTTCGTCCGGGCCGCCGTACCCGACCCCGACTCGGCCCTGTGGTCCCACGTACCGCCGGCCCAGTCCGCCTGGATGCAGATGTACGACGAGAAGCTGCGGCGGCTGGCCGCCGACCTCGGCATCGGCGACAGCGTGGTGCTCGGGACCGTACCGCTGGAGCCCATACTCCTGCTGCGCGAGCAACTCATCACCGAGGAAGAGGTCGTCTCCACCCAGATCGCCACCGCCGACACCCTGGAGGTGCTGGAGGAGATCGCCCGCCGCCTGACCGACGACACCCACTGGGGGCAGCCGTGACGGAGGCCGTCTTCCGGGAGACCGCGGCCGAACCCCGCACCCAGTCGGTGCCGCTGGCCCATCTCTCCCTGGAACTGGGGCACTTGTACCTGGAGGACCTGGAAGGAGGGCCCGCGCGGCTGCGCGAGCACTTCGAGCGGGTACGGCCCTGGGCGGACGCGGCACGCGCCGACACCGCCGCCCGGACCGCGGGTCGCACCCCGCGGATCAGCACGTGCTTCCTGATAGACGACTACTTCACCCGCTTCTCCACCCCGGCCGACCTGCTCCCGATGATCCTCGAAGAGGCCGACCGGGCCGGGCTCGTCATCGACTACCTGGCCCGCGAGTCCGCCTGCGCCGTCGCCGACAAGGTGCCCATCGCCCAGGCCGTCGCGGACCGCCTGGTCGAGTCGCCGCCCCCGGGCAGCTACGGTGCCCGGCCCCCGGTCAGCCGGTCCGGCTGGCTCGCCAACGGACAGCGCACCCCGACCGCACGCCCCGCCCAGGCCATGCGCAGGACCGCCCCCTGGCAGCCGCCCAGCGAGACCGCCGCCCGCCGCCACTCCGTCTTCGTCGACGTCGAGCTGTGGGACAAGGACCGCGACGGCAACCACATCTGGTCCTGCGCCTTCCTCGCCGCCGTCTGGCAACTGGCCCGCCTCGGCCTGCTCCGCAACGAGGGCGAACCCGTCCTGACGGCAAGGGACTTGACCGTACGGGACGGTCGCCCGGCCGAATTCCCCGGCGCCTGGGACGAGTTACCGCCCCTGCTCCGACTCAACCCGTCCGCGGCCCCGTTCAGCGCCTACCGAACCTGGTCCGTGCTGCCCTCGCGGTTCCTGTCCGTCGAACACGCGGTGCGGGTCGTCCTCGACCAGACCGACGTGGACGCCGGAGCCCTGAGCCAGGCCACCGAACGGGCCGCCCGCGAAGGCCAGTTGAACCCCGACTCCGTCGCCGAGCGCGTCTCGTACGTCTTCTACGCGGGGCCCTGAGATGACGGCCCCGCCCGGCACCGCGAGCGCGGTCCTGAGCTGCGGCGAGGTGCTCACCTGCGTCCTGCCGTCCCAGCAGCCCCTCGACGCCGAGTCGGCCGCCGCCCTGCTGAGCCTGCGCACCGACGAACGCGTCCTCGTCTCCGAGCGCCCCAACCTCTACGCGCGCTCGCCGGAGACCCTCACGGGCGTGGACTGCGCCCTGCCCACCGCCAACGGGGCGAAGGTGCGCGTGGTCGGCACGGTCGCGGTCCGCGCGACGCTCACCGAGGGCCGCGTCCTGCAGACCACCGCCTACTTCACGGCACCGGCCGACGGCCCCGAACGGCGTCGTGCCTGGGGCCACTACCTGATGCGGCCCGGCCGGCTGGAACCGCTCGGCCGACTGCCCGAGCAGGAAGCGGCCGACGGCATCCTGAGCGGCGGCCGCCCGGGCGAACTGGACCTCGGCCTGATCGCCGACGGCCTCCTCACCGAACTCCTGCGGCACCCCCTGCTGGACCGGACGGTGCCCTTCAAGAAGTCCCGCCGCACGCACCTCCGTTGGGCCGCACTGACCGACTCGAAGGGCGCAGGCCCCTCGATCCAGCGCTTCACGCTCGGCGAGGGCGACCTGCGCACCGTCCGCCTGTCCGTGCCCGACGGCACGAAACCGATGGCCGTGGCCGGGCTGTGCGAGGACTTCGCCCTGCACGACTGGCTGCTGACCACCGTGGTCCGCCTGCTCGACGGCCGGCTCGGCTCGGTCGAGGCGCCCACCGCGCTGACGGCACTGCGCCCCGCCGTCGAGCACCTGATGCACCTGTGGATGCCCCGCGCCCGCGGGGACCGCACGCTGAGCACCTTGTGGGACGTACTGGAACAGGAGCCCGGATTCACCCGGCAGTGGCAGAGCGTCTCGCAGCGGATCCGCGATCAGCTCGCCCTGCTGAACACCCTTGCACCGCGCCGAGTCCCGACGGGGGAGACACCATGAACGGAGCACCGGTGACCACGACCACGACGACCACGACCGTCGCCACACCGCACCGGACCATCCAGCCGACGCGGCCGGAAGCGAGGGGGCTGCGCTTCCCACCGGTCCTGGTGAAGATCCTCGTGACCGCCCTGGTCTTCCTCATCGCCTACCTGGTCACCAACGCGCTCGACCAGGACCAGGGCGATGTGTGGAACCTGACCGCCTCCATCGTCATCGGCGGGGCGGCCCTGATCGTGCAGTACCTGGTCGACTTCGAGCGCCGCCTCGAACAGATCGAGACCAGCCAGGCCCAGTTGATCAGGGACGTGAAGGACAACCTGATCAGTCACCATGTCGCCCTGACCGAACTGGTCGACGACCGCTTCGCCCGGATCAGCGAGGCGACCGAACTCTTCAGCAACGTCGACCGCTCGGTACTGCGCTCGGACGGGGTGGTCAAGCTCGCCCGCAGCGCCACGGAGTGCGGCCAGCTGAACAACGAGACCGTGAAGACCTTCGCCAGCGAGGAGATCGAACGGCTCGCGGGCCTCCTGGAGAACCTGAGCAACCGCAGCACGGACTGCCTGGGCGAGAACCAGGACTGGCTCATCGGCCTCACCCACTGCATCAAACACAGCCTCGACGCCACCAGCACCTCGGTGGACCGCGACTTCTGGGGCAGCGAGCCCGCCGCCCGCTATCTGGAAGCGCAGAGCGACGCGGTCCAACGCGAGGTGGAGATACGCCGGTTGTTCCTCGTCAACACCCCCGAGGAGATCGACGAACCGCTCAAGCAACTCTGCAAGAACCAGCGCGCACTGGAGATCGACGCCCGCGTGGTGGCCTTCTCCGAGCTGCCGCCCTGGGCCCAACTGGGCACGAAGAGCGACTTCATCGTCTTCGACCGGGAGCTCTCCTACGAGATCGACCAGGACACCAAGGACATCAACGCCAAGACCACGCTCAACGCCCGCCCTTCCCATGTGGAGCACCGCATGCGGCAGTTCACGCGCCTGTGGGAGGCGACGCTGAACCTGCCGCACCACGGGATACCGCCGATGGACGAGTGACGAGCTGTTACGAGCTTTCGACCAGTACGTCGGCCACCAGCGCCGCCGCCTCGGCGATCAGGGCGTCGTCCCAGGGGCGGTCCTGGCCGGGGGTGGTCGACAGGATCGCCAGCACGATCGGGGCGCCCTCGGGCGTCCAGGCGATGCCGACGTCGTTGGTGGTGCCGTACGAGCCGGAGCCCGTCTTGTCGCCGACCGTCCAGGTGTCGGGCAGGCCGCGCCGGATGCGGTTGGCGCCGGTCGTGTTGTTCAGCAGCCAGTGGGTGAGGAGCTCGCGGTCCCGGCGGTTCAGGGCCTCGCCGAGGACCAGCCGGCCGTAGCTGCCGCCGATCGCGCGCGGGCTAGTGGTGTCCGTGAGCCGCCCCGGCTCGGCCGAGTTGAGCTCCGGCTCCCAGCGGTCCAGGCGGGTGACGCGGTCGCCGAGCGAGCGGGCGAAGCGGGTGATCGCGGTGGGGCCGCCGAGCAGGCGCAGCAGGAAGTTGGCCGCGGAGTTGTCGCTGTAGCGGACGGCCGCGTCGCAGAGTTCCTCGACGGTCATCCCGTTGGCGAGGTGTTCGTCCGTGCCGGTGATCGGGGCGCCGTCCACCAGGTCGGCACGCGTGTAGTGGATGCGGCGGGCGAGGACCTCGCCGTCGTGGTCCAGGTCGCGCAGGACGGCCCCGGCGGTGAGGGTCTTGAAGACCGAGCAGATCGGGAAGCGCTCGTCGGCGCGGTGGGTCACGCTCTTCCGCGTACAGACGTCGTGCGCGAACACGCCCAGCCGGGCGCCGTGTTGGCGCTCCAGCCGGCGCAGTCGGTGCAGCCGGTCGTCCGTGGCCGCGTGCGCCGGAGCGCCGGCGAGGAGGACGGCGGAGGCGGCGGTGCCGGCGGCGAGCAGGGTGCGTCGGGTCAGCGGGGGCTTCGGGGACGTCGGGGTCTTCGGTGACTTCGGGGACTGGTACGAGCCTTGGATCGTGCTCTCCTTCGGTCGATGGCTGTCGACGATCTCTCCATTGTTCGACGCCGTGACTCATTCCTTGGTTGCCCGGCCGTAGACCATCGGCGGACGGCGGGGCGGGCCTCCGAGCGCCACAGTGAAGGGCATGGAGAAGACGAAGGGGATCAGCCGGGCACAGTTCATGGCGGGGGCGGCGGCCCTCGGGGCGACGGCGGCGGTGCTGCCGTCGGGGGCGGCCGGGGCCGCGGTCGGGGGTGCTGGGGCAGGGGGTGCCGGACGGCGTGGGCTCCGGCATCGCGGTGTCGTCTACACCGTCGGCGCGGGCGAGACGCCCGGGACCGCGTGGAGCGCCGCGCGGATGCGCCGGGACATCCGCGTCATCCGCGACGAGTTGCACGCCGACACGGTCGACGTCACCGGCGACGGCGTCGAGCGGCTCACCAGGACCGCGGCCGAGGCCGCCGAGCGCGGGCTGCACGTCTGGCTGCAGCCGACCCTCGGGGACGTCCCGGAGCGGGACATCCTGGAGCACCTGGCCGAGTGCGGCCGGTTCGCGGAGCGACTGCGCAGGCAGGGCGCGAGCGTGGACTTCAGCGTGGGCTGCGAGTTCTGGCTGTTCGTGCCCGGGATCGTGCCGGGGGACACGGTCCTGGACCGGGTCGAGAACCTGCTGAAGGGCAATGTCGACCCGGTGAGGATGCAGCGCAAGCTCGACCGCTTCACCGCCAAGGCGGCGGCCGTGGGCCGGTCCGTCTTCCACGGCCGGCTCAGTTACGCCGCCGCCCAGGACGACCGGGTCGACTGGCGCCTCTTCGACGTCGTCGGCATCGACTACTACTCGTACTTCCGCCAACCCGCCGAATACGTACGGGAGTTGCGGAAGTACCGGCGCTGGGGCAAGCCCGTCGCCATCACCGAGTTCGGCACCTGCGCCTACGTCGGCGCCCCCGAGACGGCCGGCATGGGGTGGAACATCGTCGACTACGACAAGGGGCAGATCAAAGGCCACCACGTCCGCAGCGAACACACCCAGGCCGCCTATCTCGTCGACCTCGTCCGGGTCTTCGAGTCGATGGGCCTGTACGCGGCGATGGCGTTCGAGTTCGTCACTCCGGACGCACCGCACCGCGCCGACAACCCGCGCTACGACCTCGACCTGGCGAGCTACAGCATCACCAAGACCATCAAGGACTGCCCCGGCGACCCGCGTTCGGACTGGCACTGGGAGCCGAAGGAGGCGTTCCACGCACTGGCGCGGCAGTACGGGAAGGCGTGCGTGGCGACGGCTCGCTAGGACGGGGCGAGGGGGGCGAGGGGGCGGGGGGTGCCCAAGGAACAGGCGCCCCCCGCCCGGCCGTTCAGTCGCAGTAGACGTCCCGCCCCGGCCGCTCTCCCGTCGCCAGGAAGCGGGAGACCGTCCGGTCGCCGCACGCGTTGCCGTTGTCCAGATAGGCGTCGTGGCCGGTGGAGTCGACGGTGACCATGACGGCTCGCTCGCCGAGGGCCGAGCGCAGCTTCAGCGCGCCGCTGAGCGGGGTCGCCACGTCGTGCTCGTTCTGCACGAGGAGGATGTTCGACGGCCCCCGGTCGGTGATCCGCACCGGCGGCTGCGCGGGCGGGAAGGGCCAGGCGGCGCACACCATCGCGTTGGCGGGCATCCCGGCGGTCAGCGGATACTTGGCCCGGCTCTCCGCAACACCCTTCTCGTACACGGCCGTTGACGTCGGCCACGCGCTGTCGTTGCAGATGGTGGCGGCGCCGACCGCGGCCAGGTTCTGCAGCGCCTCCTCCGGGGGTGCCTCGGGCGCGGGCGGTACGGTGCCCTGCCGGGCGGCGAGGATCAGTTCGGCCAGGGCGGGGAAGTCGTCCGGGTCGTAGAAGTCGTTCAGCATTTCCTGGCGCAGCGCGTTGCCGTCCAGGACCTCGGGGTTGGCGCCGGGCCAGGGCAGCGGCTCTCGGTCGAGGCGGTCGGCGAGGCGCAGGAAGTCCGACCGCACGGCCGCGGGTGTCTCGGCGAGCCGGTGCGGGTTGCCGGGTTCGGCGGCCCACCGCGCGAACTGGGTGAACAGGCCCTTCACGCCGGGCGCGAACCCGGCGAGCCACGCGCGAGACACGTCGGTGCGGCCGAGGTCACCGGTCGGGTCCAGGTTGCTGTCCAGGACGATCCGGTCGGTGCGCTGCGGGAACAACTGGGCGTAGACCGCGCCGATGTACGTGCCGTACGAGACGCCCCACGCGGAGATCCGGCGTTCGCCGAGCGCGGCCCGGATGCGGTCGATGTCGCGGGCGTTGTCCGCCGTGCTGATGTGACGGATCAACTGCCCGCCGTTGCGCGCGCAGGCCTGCGACACGCGCTGTGCGGCGGCCATGTTCTCGGTGACGGAGCCGTCGGCCGCGGGCCAGGGCCGCAGCTTGGTCAGAGCGAGGTCGCCGTGTTCGAGGCCGCAGTCGACGGCGGTGGACGGCGCGTTCCCGCGCGGGGCGAAGCCG
Organism: Streptomyces sp. NPDC001002; assembly: GCF_053599215.1. Lineage (NCBI taxonomy): Bacteria > Bacillati > Actinomycetota > Actinomycetes > Kitasatosporales > Streptomycetaceae > Streptomyces > Streptomyces sp. NPDC001002. Next base: position 69,210 of record NZ_JBSFLV010000039.1, read on the forward strand.
ATCAGGTCGTAGCTGTCGCGCAGCTTCTGCGGCATCCTCCGCCCCTTCTCGACCGGGTCGTCGAGGCTGCTGCCGCCCGGCCCACCGGGGATGATCAGCAGGGCGCCCCGACGGGCGGACGGCTTCTCGGCGGCGATCCGGGAGACGGCGATGTCGATCCGCCGGCCGCCGGGATCGGCGTAGTCCAGGGGGACTTGGAGGGTCGCGCACTCCAGACGGGGGTCGGCACCGGAGCCGCACGCCGACCAGCCGAGCGCGTCGGCCTCCGACGAGGCCGAGGCGTGCGCCGCGAGGGGCGCGGTGAGGCCGAGGAGCAGGCTGGAGACGGCGATCAGAGAACCGTTGCGGATGGTCTGCTTCATACGGACGAGCCTCGCGGCTCTCGCCGCCCCCTCACATCCGGGCAACTGCCCTATTCCCACGGGGGGTTACCCCAGTCTCCGACTCGGGGTCACCCCCGAGCCCGCCGCTCCCCCGGGGGGATCACCTTGCCCTCCCGCCCTCACACATCCCGCCGGTCCACTGCCATCACCGCCACGACGGCACCCGCCAGCGCCCACACCGCGAACACCACCCACCCGCCCGTGACCGACGTCGGGTACCGCGAGGCCAGCGTGTACGGTTCGCGGCCGTAGCCGATGTCGACGAGCCGCATCCACGCGTTGTACGGCAGGGCGTTTCGGACGCACGCGGTCCAGTGGTAGCGGTCGGTCACGAAGGCCGGGGCGAGCAGCAGGACGCCGGTCGTCAGGACCATCGTCGTCGCGCCGTGCCGGATCAGCGCGCCGAGCCCCATGCCGACCAGCGCGCACACCGGGGCGAGGAGCGCCGACGCCGCGATCACGCGTACCGCTCCGGGCTCGTCGAGGGACACGCTCGCGTCCCTCCCGGCCAGGATCGCCTGCGTCGCGGCGAAAGAGACGCCCGCTACGACCACGCCGAACACCGTCATCACCGTCGTCACCACGGCGACCTTCGCCGCCATCAGCGCCCGCCGGTCGGGGACGGCCGTGAACGTCGTACGGATCAGGCCCGTCGCGTACTCGCCGACCACCGTGAGCGCGCCGATGCTCGCGCACGCCAGGATCGTGATCATGGCCGAGCCCAGGGTGAAGGCGTCCCGCAGCGCCCAGAAGACGAAGTCGTCGTGGATCGGCTCGCCGTAGTGCGGGTAGTTGACGAAGTCGGCGCGGGCCGCGTTCGCGTTGAAGGCGATCACGGCCAGGGCGCCGGAGCCGAGGGCCCAGTAAGTGGAGCGCAGGGAACGGAGTTTGAGCCACTCGGAGGCGAAGAGGTCGAGGAAGGAGGTGGTGGGGCGGGACGCGGTTCGAGTGGTCGCCGATGTCGTCATCGTCGGGCCTCTCCCATGTCCGCGCCCGATTCTCGTGCCTCTCTCATGTCCGCGCCCGCTTCTCGGGTCTCCCTCAAGTCCACGCCCGCTTCCGCTCCCGCCAGGTACTCCACACTGTCCGCCGTCAGTTCCATGAACGCCCGCTCCAGCGACGCGGCCTGAGTCGTCAACTCCCGGAGCAGAAAACGGTGTTCGAAGGCCAGCTCGCCCACCCGCCCGGCGCTCACCCCGCCGACACGAAGAGTTTCCTCGTCGTACGGCGTCACCTCGGCCCCCTCCGCCGCCAACACCATGGCCAATGGCCCCGCGTCCGGAGTCCGCACGGTCACCGTCGGTGCCGTGCCGCGGGCGGCGAACTCGGTGAGGCTCTCGGCGGCGATCAGCTCACCGCGTCCGATGACGACCAACTCGTCGGCCGTGTGCTCCATCTCGGACATGAGGTGGCTGGAGACGAAGACGGTCCGCCCTTCCCGGGCCAGCCGCCGAAACAGCTCCCGCACCCACAACACCCCTTCCGGATCGAGCCCGTTGAGCGGCTCGTCGAAGAGCAGCACCGGCGGCTCGCCGAGCAACGCGCCCGCGATGCCGAGCCGTTGCCGCATGCCCAGCGAGAACGTGCCGACCCGGCGCCGGGCCGCCGCGCCGCTGAGCCCCACCTCGGCGAGCACCTCGTCAACCCGGCCCGCGGGGATGCGGTTGCTCCGTGCCAGCGCCCGCAGGTGCGCCCACGCGCTGCGTCCGCCGTGTACGTCGTGGGCGTCGAGCAGGGCGCCGACGTGGCGCAGACCGCGCGGGTGGTCGCGGAAGGCGTGGCCGTCGACCGTCGCGGTGCCGCCGCTCGGCTGGACGAGCCCGAGCAGCATCCGCAGGGTCGTGGTCTTGCCTGCGCCGTTCGGCCCGAGGAAGCCGGTGACATGGCCGGGGCGGACGGTGAAGGAGAGGTCGCGTACGGCGGTGGTGGGTCCGTACCGCTTGGTGAGGTGCTCGACTTCGATCATGCCCACCACGGTCCCGCGCGCGGCCGGTACCGGTCATCGCCCGGCGGCTGACAGTCGTACGCCCGTGCTGTCGACCGGAGTCGTACGTCCCCGGGCCGATGACCGCACCCATGGCGCGTGTCTACGATCGCCGCATGTCCGCCGCCGAACCGTCGCCGCCCCTGCACAAGCGCGTACCCCCGGGTGCCTGGACGGCGCTCGCGTGGTGCGCGGGGGAGTTGTTCACCCTGCTCTCCCGTGTCCAGTTGCCCGGCGAGGTCGAGCCGGACGAGTGGGCGGCGGTCCAGCTCTACCGCTGGGACGGCCTGGCCACCCTCGCCCTGTCCACCGCCCTTGCCCTGTACGGCGGTTGGCTGCTGGCGCGCCGGCCGCTGAGCGCTCTCGCGGCCCTGCTGCTCGCGTCCGTCCTCGCGACGACCCCGCTGGGCGTGGGCGCGATACCGATGGCGCTGTTCGTCGGCCCCGTGGTCGCCCTGTACTTCGTCGCGGCGGCCCGCCCGCGCCGGACCGCGACCGCCGCGCTCGCCCTGGCCCTCGGCACCCTCGCCGCCTACCTCGCCGTCCGCCTGTTCAACGGCTGGAACGTCGGCACCTCGGCGGAGCTCGCCGTGACCCTCGTCGCCGTCATCGCCTGGCTGCTCGGCACCTCCTCCCACCAGGCCCGCGTCCACGCCGAACGGCTCAGTGCCGAGCACGCGGACCGGGCCGTGACCGCCGAACGGCTGCGGATCGCACGGGAGATGCACGACACCGTCGCCCACAGCATCGGCATCATCGCCCTCCAGGCGGGCGCGGCGGCCCGGGTGGCGACCACCCGCCCGGAGGCGGCCCTGACCGCGATGCGGGCCGTGGAGAACGAGGGGCGCGAGACGCTGGCCGGGCTGCGCCGGATGCTGGTGGCGCTGCGGGCGGCGGACCGGGCCGCCGACGGTTCCGCACGCGCCGCCGCCCTCCCCGCGGGCCTGTCGGACGTGGACCGACTGGCCCTCACGACCACCGCCGCCGGCGTCCGAGTCGAGGTGACCCGGCTCGGCGAGGCACGTCAACTCCCGCCGGACATCGACCTGTCGGCGTTCCGGATCGTCCAGGAGTCCGTCACCAACGTCGTACGCCACGCGGACACGCACGCGTGCCGGGTCACCCTCGACTACCGCGACGACGAACTCGCCCTGGAGATCACGGACGAGGGGCGGGGCCGGGGAAGCGCGACCGACACCGGCTTCGGACTGGCCGGCATGCGGGAGCGAGTCGCCCTCCTGCACGGCGAGTTCACCGCCGCCCCGCGTCCCGGGGGCGGCTTCCGGGTCGCCGCCCGACTGCCCGTTCCGGCGGCCGCCCGATGACGGACCGTGCCGTGCGGGTCCTCCTCGCCGACGACCAGGAACTCATCCGTACCGCGCTGAGCATGGTGATGGCCGACCTCGACGACGTGGAGGTGGTCGGTGAGGCCGCCACCGGCGGGGAGGCGGTGCGGCTGACCGCCGAACTCGCCCCGGACGTCGTGGTGATGGACATCCGGATGCCGGAGATGGACGGCATCGAGGCGACCCGCAGGATCGGCGCGGCGGGCTCGGCCGCCCGGGTCGTCGTCCTCACCACCTTCGACGACGACGAGTACGTCTACGGGGCACTGCGGGCCGGCGCGTCCGGCTTCCTGGTCAAGGACATGGCCCTCGACGACATCATCGGCGCCGTGCGGATCGTGGCCGCCGGAGACGCGCTCATCGCGCCCGCCGTCACCCGCCGCCTGATCCACGACTTCGCGAGCCGCCCCGAACCGGCGCGTCCCCGCCGCGAGTTGAAGGGCATCACCGACCGCGAACGCGAGGTGCTGACCCTGGTCGGCGGCGGCCTGTCCAACACGGAGATCGCCGCCGAACTGTGCATCACCGTGGCCACCGCGAAGACGTACCTGACCCGCCTGTTCACCAAACTCGACGCCAGGGACCGGGTCCAGCTGGTGATCACCGCCTACGAGGCGGGACTGGTGTCGGTGGAACGGCGTACCTAGACGCGGTATAGGACTTTCGGCAGTGGTCGCACGGCGCCCGGTGTCCGTACCGTCACCTCCGTGGACAGCGCAGTGATCAACCGTGAGGCCGCGACCCGAACCGCTCTTCCACGGCGGGCACTTGACCCTGGAGCCCTTCTCACGGCGGCTGCCGCGGTGGCCGCCGCTCTGAGCGTGCTGAACGCGTGGTGGGCTGTCCCGACCGCCGTCGCCGCGTTCCTGGCAGGACGGCGTCCTGGACGGACGGCGCCGACGGCTCTCGCCCTGGTCGCGATTCTCGCGGCCGCTGTGGTGACCCTGTCCGCCGTTCCCGCTTGGCTCCCTCTCGCCGGCCGCTTCGTGACGGTGGTGGTCGCCGCCACGATGCTGCCCTGGTTCGCGGGCCGCTTCTGGTGCCAGTACCGGCAGCTTGTCCGGGCCGGGTGGGAGCGCGCCGAACAGCTGCACCGCGAGCAGCAACTGATCGCCGACCAGGCCCGGTTGCGCGAGCGGGCACGGATCGCCCAGGACATGCACGACGTGCTCGGCCATGACCTCAGCCTGATCGCCCTGTCGGCCGGCGCGCTCAAACTCGCGCCGGACCTTGAGGAACACCACCAAAGGGCCGCGGGTGACATCCGAGCCAGGGCCGCGGCCGCGGTGGAGCGGCTCGGCGAGGTGATCGGCGTCCTGCGTGACGAGGCCGACGCGACGCCCATGGACCCCGGCGACTCCAGCCTCACGCGGCTGACCTCCGAGGCTGCCGCGGCCGGCCTCACCGTGGAGTTGCACACCGGCGGCGCGGCGGACGACGTACCGTCCGTCGTCGAACGGGCAGTTCACCGGGTCGTGCAGGAAGCTCTGACCAACGTGGCCAAGCACGCGCCCGGCGCGACCGCGACCGTCCACGTGACGCATACGACGACCGAGACAAGGGTCGTCGTGGAGAACGGCCCACCGTCGTCCGCCGCCGACCAGCGAACCCGGCCCCGGAGCGGAGGGCGTGGCCTCATCGGTCTCGAAGAACGGGTGCGGTTGACCGGCGGTTCCTTCGACCACGGCCCGCGCGACGGAGGTTACGCGGTCGTCGCGCGGATCCCGCACGCTCCCTCGCCACCGCACACACCCTCACCGCCGCCTGCGCACTCGGCCCCGCACGGCCACGAACTGCCGCGGGAACATCGCCGCGCAAGGCGCCGGGTCGGCCGGGCCCTGGTCGTCGCGGTCATGGTGCCCCTCGTGACGGGAGCTCTGCTGAGCGGAGCCCTCATCGGCTGGGAGACGATGTCGGCGGCACAGTCGGTCCTGGACCCACGCGACTACGCCCGCCTGCGTGTCGGGCAGGATCGTTCCGAGACGGAGCGTCTCCTGCCGGACCGGCAGACGAACTACCGCCCGCTGACTGCCGAGCCGACGGGAGACGGCACGACGTGCGAGTACTACGCGATGACGGCCGACCGGTTCGACGACCGGTCCGGAGACGTCTACCAACTCTGCTTCCGGAAGGACACCCTGGTGTCCCTGGACACGATCACCCCGTGAGCGCTCGATGATCCGGGTGCTGATCGCCGACGACGAGCCGATGATCCGCGCCGGGGTACGCGCCGTTCTCGCCACGGATCCCGGCATCGAAGTCGTCGCCGAGGCCGTCGACGGGCACCACGCCGTGGAACTGGTCCGGCGCCATCGCCCCGCGGTGGCGGTACTCGACATCCGTATGCCGGGAATCAACGGCATCGACGCCGCCGCGGAGATCCGCAATACGGCGCCGGCCACGGGCATCGTGATGCTGACGACCTTCGGCGAGGACGACTACATCCTCAAGGCGCTCGGCGGCGGTGCGGCCGGCTTCCTGATCAAGTCGGGTGAGCCGGAGGAGCTGATCACCGGAGTCCGCGCGGTGGCCGAGGGCGCCGCCTACCTGTCACCGAAGGTCGCGGCCCGGGTCGTCGCGCACCTCGCCGCCACGGGCACCGGCGCCCTGGCCGCTCGGCGCTCCGCCGCCCGCCGGCAGGTCGACGCCCTCACCGCTCGGGAGCGAGAGGTACTTGCCCTTCTCGGCAGCGGCCTGTCCAACGGGCAGATCGCCCGGCGGCTCCATGTGGTGGAGGGAACGGTCAAGGCCCACGTGAGTTCCGTCCTCGCGAGGCTGGGCGTCGACAACCGGGCCGCCGCCGCGGTGGTGGCCCACGAGGCCGGGATCATTCCGCCTCGACCTTCCCAGCCGTGATGCCGCCCCCTGGGCAAGGGGCAGGAACGCGAGCAGCACCGCCGTCACGACAGCTCCGCCGAGCGTCGCGCCGGCGAGCACATCGTGCGGGTAGTGAGCCCCCACCAGCACACGCAGCAGCGCGGCAACCCCGGCCAGCGGCAGCGTGACCACGGCGAGGCGGGGCCGCAGCACCGCGAGACCGACAGCCAGACCGGCGGCCAGAGTGGCGTGGTTGCTCGGGAACGACCAGTCGCCAACTCCGGGGCACTGCGCGGCAGATGCGGCGCCCGCGCGTAACGCACGGCAGGGACGCTCCTCGTCCACGACGAGCTTCACCGCCTCGCTCACCGCATAGGCCGCGACGGTGCCGAGACCGGTCAGGACGGACCCGGCGACCTCTCGGGTGTCCTTGCGGCGGATCGCCGTCCACCACATCCGGACCAGCAGCAAGCCGAGGATCACCAACGTGCCCTCGGCGGCCACATCCAGGAGAGGGCCCAGCCACGACGGTGCGTCCGCCACCGCCCCGGTCACCGATCGGTACGCGGACGCCGAAGCCCCGCCCGTGACCTCGACGGCACCGGCCTCGCCCAGCCCGCCGGGGGACAGCCACGTGACGACTCCTGCTCCCACGCCCAGAGCGGCCGACGCACCGAGCAGTCGACCGGCTCGGGCTTTCCTTCGCGGTTCTCGTTCCATGGGCCCGAACGTAGGAGCGCGAGCAGCCGGGAACCCGGGCCGAAAGGCAGCGCCGGACCTTGACGATCGTCAGGGTTGACGGCAGCCCGCACGCCCCCGAAAGAGACTCCCGCCGAGTGTAGGTGCGTGACGTCACCGCGACGACACGAAGCGTGAAACTCGGGCGCGCGGGGGAGCACCGTGGAGGCACATCCATCGGAGTGCGGAGCCATCGGTGAAGGAAGTGCGCAGATGAAGCCCCCCGTCGGCAGCCACGTCATGGACACCCGCACCGGGAGGATCGGCATAGTCATGGGACACGAAGGGCCGTACGTGCAGCTCAGGCCGTACGGCGGGGGCCGTGAGTGGGACGCCGAACCGGACGCCGTGCGCGGTGCCACCACCGCCGAGCGCAGCGGCGCGGCGGCCGGGGGCGCCGATGCCCGCGGTCTCGGTGAGGTCCCTTGAAGGGGAAGGCCCGTGGCACGGTCGCCGTAGGCGAGAATGGACCCCATGAGCCTGTTCCGCGACGACGGCATCGTGCTGCGCACCCAGAAGCTGGGTGAGGCGGACCGGATCATCACCCTGCTCACCCGCGGACACGGACGCGTGCGGGCCGTGGCGCGCGGAGTGCGGCGCACCAAGTCGAAGTTCGGGGCCCGGCTGGAGCCGTTCTCCCACGTCGACGTGCAGTTCTTCGCGCGCGGCAGCGAGCTGGTCGGGCGCGGGCTGCCGCTGTGCACGCAGAGCGAGACCATCGCTCCGTACGGCGGCGGGATCGTGACCGACTACGCCCGCTACACCGCCGGAACGGTCATGCTGGAGACCGCCGAGCGGTTCACCGACCACGAGGGCGAGCCGGCGGTGCAGCAGTATCTGCTGCTCGTCGGGGCCCTGCGCACGCTGGCCAACGGCGAGCACGCACCGCACCTCGTGCTCGACGCCTTCCTGCTGCGCTCCCTCGCCGTGAACGGCTACGCCCCCAGCTTCGGCGACTGCGCGAAGTGCGGGATGCCGGGTCCCAACCGGTTCTTCTCGGTCGCCTCCGGCGGCTCGGTCTGCGCCGACTGCCGGGTGGCCGGCAGCGTCGTACCCTCGCCGCAGACCCTGGAACTGCTGGGCGCGCTGCTCACGGGAGACTGGGAGACCGCGGACGCGTGCGAGCCGCGGCACGTCCGGGAGGGCAGCGGGCTGGTGTCGGCCTACCTCCACTGGCATCTGGAACGCGGGCTGCGCTCGCTGCGTTACGTAGAGAAGTAAGCCGCAAGAGGAGACGAGAAGGTCATGGTCGTACGCGGGATCCTGGGGCGTCAGCGCCGTGAGTACAAGGCGCCGGAGCCGCACCCGTCGGGCGCCCGGGCGCCGAAGCTGCCCGGTGAGCTGGTGCCGAAGCACGTGGCGATCGTCATGGACGGCAACGGCCGGTGGGCCAAGGAACGCGGCCTGCCGCGCACCGAGGGCCACAAGGTCGGCGCCGAGCGGGTGCTGGACGTGCTCCAGGGCGGGATCGAGGCGGGCGTCGGCGCGATCTCCCTCTACGCCTTCTCCACCGAGAACTGGAAGCGGTCGCCGGACGAGGTGCGCTTCCTGATGAACTTCAACCGCGACTTCATCCGCAAGACCCGCGACACCCTCGACGAACTCGGGATCCGGGTGCGGTGGGTGGGGCGGATGCCCACGGCGACGACCTGAGCCCCCGGGACATCGCGGACGCGCTCCATGTGTCGCCGCGCACGCTCTACCGGGTGTTCGCCCAGC
>NZ_JBSFLV010000040.1:0-77540 GCF_053599215.1 Streptomyces sp. NPDC001002
GGCCTTGCACGCCTTCCACCATCCGCCGGTCGACCACCCCACGGTCCCCGGCGTCGGCTACCACCCACAGCACGCGCAGCGAGCCTGGCGCGACGTCGTCGACCTGCTCGCCGAGTGCCTGCCCGTGACGGAAGAGCTGGGGGCATGACCCAGCTTCAAAGACGGGTTCTCAGAAACCCGGCTCGGTCTTGCCGAAGCGGACGCCTCGCGGTGCGCCCAGCAGTTCCGCGTACACCCCACGCAGGGCGAGGAGTTGGTGATGAGTTCCGGATTCCGCGATCCTCCCCCGGTCGAGTACGACGATGCGGTCCGCCTCCGGAGCGAGTCGCAGGTCGTGGGTGATCATCAGGGTGGTTCGGCCCGACATCAGCCGACGCAGGGGGCCGATGATCCGCCGCGCGGCCAGGGCGTCCAGCCCGGTGGTGGGCTCGTCGAGGATCAGTACCGGCGCGTCGCGCAGCATCGCACGGGCGATCGCGATGCGTTGGAGCTGGCCGCCTGACAGTTGGGCGGTGTGCGGGTCGATCCGTGTCTCGTAGCTCTCCGGAAGAGCGGTGATGAAGTCGTGGGCGGCCGCGGCTCGCGCCGCCTGTTCGATGTCCTGGCCGGTGGATCCGGGACGGCCGCAGGCGATGTTCTCTCGGATCGTGTCGTGCAGGATCAGCGTCTGCTGCGGCAACAGCGTGACCTGCTCGCGCAGGAAGGACAGCGCGACCTCGTCCAGGCGGACGCCGTCGAGGAGGACGCGCCCCTCGGTCGGGTCGTAGAAGCGCAGGAGCAGCTTGGCGATCGTCGACTTGCCCGCGCCGCTGGGGCCGGTGACCACGACGAACTCGCCGGGCCGGGCCGTCAGGGACACCTCGCTGAGAGTGGCCGACCCCTGTCCGGGATAGCGGAAGCCCACCCGGTCCAGTTGCAGCGTGCCGTGGACCCGCCACGGCGGGGCGGTCCGGTGCGGTGCCGGGTCGGAGACGGCCGCCTCGGCGTCGAGGATCTCCAGGAGCCGTTCCGCACCCGCGGTGGCGGCGGTGACGGTGAGTCCGAGCTGGCCGAGACCGCGGAGCGGTGGATAAAGGTAGCCCAAGAAGGCCGAGAAGGAGAGCAGTTGACCCAGCGTCATGCGGCCCTCGGAGATCTCCCACGCGCCCAGCCCGATGACGCCGAGCACGCACAGCGTCTCGATCACCTCCACCAACTGCTCGTAGAGCTCGCTCATGCGCGCTCCGCTCACGGAAGCCCGCATCCACGCCCGGGCCTCCCGGCGAAGCCGGTTCTCCTCGGCTGCCTTCCGGTTGTAGGCCTGGGTCAGGACGACGTTCCCGAGGGCCTCCTCCACGACGGACGTGATCGCCCCGTCGGCGACACGCTCGTCGCGGGCCACGGACTTCAACGGCCCGGAGAATCTCCTCACGGTCAGCCACAGCACCGGCACGAGTACGAAGGTGGCGAGCGCGAGATCCCAGCGCAGCCAGAGAGCGGCGGCCGAGAACAGGACGACATTGCAGGCGGACGAAATGGTGCCGACGACGCCCGAAACGACCATCTCCTCAATGGCCTCCACATCTCCCGTGAGCCGCTCGACCAGATCGCCCTGGCGATGCCGTTGGAAGAAGTCGGGCGGCAAACCCTGGACATGTCCGAAGACATGGGCGCGCAGCCGCATGACGAATCGCTCCGCGGTCCATACGGCAAGGGAGTTGCCGAAGTAGCCGACCGCAGCCCCGATCACCGCGACGCCCAGCCACTTTCCCGCCGGTCCCCAGAAGGCTCCCAACGAGCCCTTCCGCAGGGCATGGTCGGTGAGTTCACCGAAAAGCAGGATGGCGGCGGTCTCGCACAGGGCCGAGACCGTGACGCAGAGACAGATCAGCGCCAGCCGGTGGCGGTCGCCCTTCGTCAACGGCCAGAAACGGGCGAATGCCTGACGTGCCGTCAAGCCGACCGCCGACGTGGTTGTTGTCGCCGTCGTCCTACGGTGGCGCCCTGGGACGTGCGGCGCCGGGCGCAACCGCAGCCGCATTGTCTGCCGGTCGTCGTACGAAGTCACCGTAGAGGACTTTCTTGTGGGGGACATAAGAGATGCGCAGGTATGGAAAAGCGGGCCCGCGACTGAATATCGCGGGCCCGCCTCAACAGTTTGCGTTACTTGACCGGCCGGGTCTTACGCGGCTTCGCCGGCTTGGCCGGCTTGCCCTTCGCGGGCTTCGCAGGCTTGGTGGACTTGACCGGAACGACCTTCGTGAAAGCCACGGTTCCTCCATGTGCAGCTCGATCGCTGCCTAGTTCCTTTTGTCGAAGCCGTTCGGCTGCGACACGGAAAACACTAGGAGGGGAAATTGAGGACAGTTTAAGAGGCGAAAGGCACGCCCCCGAACGGCACCCGGTCCCAGAACCAGTACAGGCTCACCGCCACGATCGGCGCGGTCAGCGCGGGCAGCACCCAGCGGTGGACGGTGGTCCGGCGCAGGAGCAGCAGCAGAGGAAAGACGACGGCGATGATCCCCAACTGCACCGCTTCGATACCGACGTTGAAGCTCAGCAGCGACAACAGCAGCTCCCAGGACCAGCGTTCGTCGATGCCGAGCGCCCCGGCGAAACCCAGACCGTGCACGAGGCCGAAGAGGAAGACCGTCGGCAGCCGCCAGCGTCCGCTCCCCTCGCGGTCGCGCAGGAGGATGCCGGCCAGGGCCACGACCGCGATGGACGCGGCGATGACCGGCTCCACGAACGCCGCAGGCACGTGCACCACACCCGTCGCCGCCAGCAGGAACGTGACGCTGTGCGCGGCGGTGAAGGCGGTCGCCGTCAGGAGCACTTCGCGCAAGGTCCGGGCGCCAATGAGCAGGGACAGCAGGAAGAGGATGTGATCCAGGCCGAACAGCAGGTGTTCGGTGCCGAGCAGGAAGAACTCCGCGATCTGGTGGGACTCGTGGTGCCCACCGGTCTCGACGGTCGGGTCACCGGCCGTCAGCACCTGGGAGCCACGCCGGCCGTCGAGGTCGTAGTGGACGATCGTCTGGGTGCTGTGGACGAAGCTCTCGGCGTCGGGGAACAGCGCACTGGAGATCGCGTAAGTGCCGCCGGTGCCAGGGCAGTTATAGACCAGACTGAGGACGGCGAACGGCTTGGTGCCGCGGGTGCGGACATCGGCGTCCTGAGCGAGCCGAGGCGTGCAGGGCTTGCCGTCGTGAGTGAGGGCGAAGCGTGCCGTGACGTACTCCGTCACCGCCTCGGCGTTGATCCGGAGCTGGTGCCGCTGTGCGGTGCGCCCCTTCGCCTCGTACGCCTCGGCGTACAGCCAGGCCGACTTCATCAGCAGGTCGTATTCGAGTTCGAGGTCCGCCTTCACGCCGGCTCCGCTGCCCGTCACCTCCGCGTATGCAGTCGAGGTCAGGTCGTGTGCGGCGGCCGGGGCGGGATCGACGAGGCCGGCGGTGAGCACGGCCAACAGGGCTGCCACGACCGTGAGAAGCGCGGTGCGCGCCCGCGAGGTGAACGGGCGCGCCGGCCTCGAAGACGCCGTCACTGCTGATCCTCGGACGACGTGAACCACTCGTAGCCGGGTACGTCCGGCCCCCACGTGCCGGGGCGGCCGTGGGCGTCCTTGGTGACGAAGACGCTCGGCTGGGAGGCGGTCACGCCGCCGCCGGTGGAGCGTGCCGTGACGAACCAGGCGTGGGTCGAGCCGGGCCGCAGTCCCTTCCAGGTCACCGAGGCGACCTTGCCGGAGTCGACCTTGGCCCTGCCGATGACGCTCACGGGGTTGTAGAGCGCGAGCGAGTCGGTCTGGAAGGTCGTCGTGCGGCTGCTGAGGTCGACGGGGAGCACCATGTTGTCCTCGGTGCCGTCGTACCGGTGCAGGGTGTCGTACTCGGTGGAGCCGAACTCGTCGAGCAGCGGGGAGTAGGTGTCCACGGTCAACTCGGCGCGTTTGACGTTGAATTGGAGCATCCGGAAGAAGCTGGCGCCGAACTGGAGTTGGGTGTCGGGCTGGTAGCCGCCGATCTCGGTGAGCCCGAGCCGGTCCGCGGAGACCGTGTAGAACTGGTAGTCCGCGAGCAGTTCGACGACGTCGTGCGCGACCTCGCCGACCCGCGGCTTCACGTTCGTGCCGACGCCGTGCTCGTGACCGGCGAGGATCAAGAAGACGTTCGGGTTGTTCTGCACGACCGTCTTGTAGAGCATCGAGCCGTCGGGCGGGGAGAACGCGGCGCCGCGTCCGTCGGGGTTGTTGCTCGGGGCGAGGTAGTCGTGCGAGAGCAGGATGCCGTTGCGGTCGGGGTAGCGCTTGAAGATCGAGTCGGCCCATTCGGCCTCCTCGCGCGTCACCCCGTACGACAGGCCGACCACGACGAAGTCCAGGCCGCCGGCCGAGAACAGGTCGTAGTGGTTCTGGTTGTCGCCCGCGCGCCACGGGCCGCCGTACTCGGCGTGCTCCCAGCCCTTGGACAGTGCCTCGTAGCGCTGAGGGCCGTAGTACTGGTTGTAGATGGCGTCCGGGCCGTTCTCGGTGCCCGACTGGTTGTCGTGGTTGCCCGCGATCACACCGTTGGGCACGCCCGCGTCGTCCAGGATCTTCTGCTGCTCGGACGACACCTCCATCTCGCCCACGACCTGCTTCTGGGTCGCCTCGTCGGCGGGCTTGCGGATGTTGTTCTCGATGATGTCGCCGGTGTGAGCGACGTACGCGATCTTCCGCTGGTCCTTGTTGGCCACGATCCAGCGCGAGACATCCCCGTACGCCTTCTCCCACACGGCACGTTCCTCGGGCGTCTCCTGCTCGACCGCGCCCTCGGAGAGGTACTGCGTGTCGGTGTAGTGGACGATCGAGAAGTCGTACGAGTCCGGGTCGGCGAAGGAGTTCGGGTCGCCGGCGTCGATGTCGTCGGCGAACGGGTCCTCGCCGGTGACCATGACGTGGATCTGCTTGCGGTCGATGTACTTGCGGTCGACGACGGTCGTCAGGACGGTCTCGCCGTCGGCCGCGCCGCGGGTGCTGGTCAGGACGTCCCACCGCTTGGCGGCGGTGTTCCACACGCGCAGGGCGGCGAGCCGCTCGGGGTCGATGACGCCCTCCCAGCGCAGGACCGGCGCGTCCACATGGCCGTTCACCTCGACGTCGAAGCGCTGGAAGGTGACGTCCTCGGCGGCCGGCGCGTCGAGGGTCTTGCCGTCGGCGGGTTCGAGGCCGGAGGCCTTCACCCTGCGCTCGCCCTTGACCTTGAGGGTCGTTGGGACGGTCGGTGCCGTGCCCTGGTACACCCGGCCCGGGGTCAGGATCTCGGCCTCGGAGAAGGTGGCGCTGACCTTGCCGCCGTCCGGTTCCGCGACCTTGGCGGAGAGGGTGACGTTCTTGCCGGCGTCGGTGGTGCCGGACTTCGGGGTGAGGTCGGCGGGGGCGTCGGGGATACCGGCGGAGCTGAACTTCACTTCTCTGATACCGGAGTTGCCCAGACTGTCCGTACCGGACACAGACAGGGTGTGCTCGCCTGCCGACAGGCCCGGGCCGACGGAGGCGCCGGGTTGGATCGGGCGGCCGTCGAGCTTGACGTCGGGCCCGCTGACCACGCCGGACAGGTCGTCGATCCGGACGTCGAGGACGACCGAAGCGGTGATCCTCTGCCCGGCGGCCGGGGTGCTGGAGGCCACCCGGGGCGCCGAGTTGTCGGTGGCGAGGACACGGGTCGCGGTCTTGCCGCTCTTCGAGGTCGCGGCGAGGGTGTGCGCACCGTCGGCGATCTTCTTGGTGTCGAGGTCGGCGCGCAGCCCCTGGGCCGGACCGTCGACGAAGAACTCCAGGTCGACCTCCGTCAACGGATTGACGTTGTCACCGCAGTTGCCGTCACCGAAGCTGTACGACCCCTTCAGCATCCGGCCCTCAGCGGTGCCGCTCGCCGGGGTGAGCGTGATGCCGGAGAGGGCGAAGTCGTCGCGGTTGTCGCCGCACGAGGTCGCGTAGGTGCCGGTGACGAAGTCGACGGTGTTCCAGCCGGGGACGAGCCACTCGTTCGGCAGCGCCAGATCGACGTGCTGGCTCACGAAGTCGCCGTCCAGGACGTGCTTCTGACCGTTGATCAGGAGGTAGTTCTGGTAGCGGGCCTCGATCGAGTTGCTGCCGACGGTGAAGCCGAGCGTCGCGTTGCCGGAGCCGAGGGTCTCGGTGACGGGCACGGCCGGAGCGTCGATCGTGTAGCGCAGCTCCGCCTCGCGCAGGCGCGTGTCGGTGGTGCCACAGGTGCCGTCACCCATGGCGTACGTGTCGGCGATGTCGTGGCCGGTGACGGTGGCGCCGTCCAGGGCGAGGGCCAGATGTGCGATGTCGAAGTCGTCGCGGTTGTTGCCGCAGCTCTCCTTATAGGGGCTGGTGACGACCTTGATGACGTTGTCGCCGGGCACCAGGAAACGCGCCGGGATCGCGATGTCGACGCGCTGGCTGACCCACGTGCCGCCGAGGTCGATGCGTTTGCCGTTGACGAGCAGGTAGTTGTCGTAGCGGTCGTCGATGGAGTTCGCGCCGACGTCAAAGGAGAAGGTGGCCGCGCCGTTGCCGAGCTGCGGGTAGGCCGCGGGCGCGGCGCCGTCCACGGTCAGCGCGTCGACGGAACCCTCGGTGCCGGCCGGGAAGTTCGCGAACACCGACTGACGGCCCGCCACGAGCGTGCCGTCCTTGGGCAGCAACCGCGGTGCTCCGGCAGGGGCGTTGTTGACCGTCACCTTGTTCTTGACGGACTTGCCCGAGGTGGTCGTCGCGGACAGGGTGTGCTGCCCGTTGGTGAGCTTCGTTGAGTCGAGGTCGGTGGTGAGACCGGTGGTGCCCTGCGGGTCGCCCAGCACGAAGAAGCTGAGCGTCGCTTTCGTCAGCAGCGAGGTGTTGGTACCGCAACTGCCGTCGCCGAAGGAGTAGGTGTACTCGTTCTCCTCACCGTCCGCGACCTCGCCGAGCAGGTCCAGGCTGATGTCGGAGAGCACGAAGTCGTCGTAGTTGACGCCGCAGGAGCTGTCGACCGTGCCCGCGAAGATCTCGATGCGGTTCTCGCCCTTGACCAGCTTCTGGTTCGGGATCTCCAGCGTGCCGCGCTGGTTGACGAGATCGCCGATGTCGATCCGGTAGTCGCCGTTGACCAGCACGTAGTTGTGGTAGCGGGCCTCCGTCGAGTTCGAGCCGACGTCGAAGCTCAGCCGGGAGACACCGACCGTCCGCTCGGC
The DNA here is from genome assembly GCF_053599215.1 of Streptomyces sp. NPDC001002. Classification (NCBI taxonomy): domain Bacteria; kingdom Bacillati; phylum Actinomycetota; class Actinomycetes; order Kitasatosporales; family Streptomycetaceae; genus Streptomyces; species Streptomyces sp. NPDC001002. The sequence continues at coordinate 7,207 of NZ_JBSFLV010000040.1, forward strand.
GTCGATCGCCTTGCCGTCGACCGCGAGCTTTGTCACCGAGTCACCGGCGAGGGTCGGCACGGCGGCGACCTTCTGCGTGCCCTCCAGGTAGGACCCCTCGCCCGGGGTGAGGGTGGGCAGGCTCGTGGCCCCCGCGGACCTGTCCCGATCCGAGGCGCGCTCCTCCGGATCCGTGTCGGCGTAGGCGGTGGTGAGGTTGCCACTGACGAGCAGGAGGGCAGTGAGGACCACTCCTACGAGGCGGCCCGTGACATGCAGCCCCAGTCCGTCATCTTGCCGTCTTCGCCGCTGAGTTGGCCTCATCAGGTCGCCCTTCCTGATCGCTGCAAGGTGGGTCGCAAGGTGAAAGGCATGTCGACGAACCCGCTGCACGACATGCCCATGGCAAAGCCTGGGTGGCGCAGGTGAACGCGAGTGAAGCAGCGGTGAACGACGAGGAGAAGGGGCCTCTGGTTGATACTGGGGCGGGTGTAGCGAATCAGGCTTCCGGGCAGAGGAAGGTGCCGGCACGTGAGCACGACGGAACGAGGAAACTGCCCGGTCGGGCTGTTCGTGGGGCTGTGCACGCTGGACGTCATCCAGCTCGTGGACCATGTACCGGCCTCCAACGAGAAACTGACGGCCCGTGAGCAGACCCTCGCCGCGGGAGGTCCGGCGGCGAACGCGGCCGTGACCTTCAGCCATCTCGGCGGCACGGCCGAGCTGTTGACCGCGATCGGCTCCCATCCCCTGGGCCTCGGAGTGACGACCGACCTGAACCGGCTGGGCGTCACCGTCTCGGATCTCGCGTCGGACACGGTGGAGCCACCCGCGGTGTCCTCCATCCTGGTGACCGCGTCCACCGGGGACCGCGCCGTCGCCTCGACCAACGCCACAGCTCACCGACTGACCCCGCCGGACGACCTCGACGCGTTGGTGGCGGGGCGCAATGTCGTCGAGTTCGACGGCCACCACATGGAGCTCGCCGTGGCCGTGGCCCGTGCGGCGCGCGCCGCCGGATGCACGACCCTTCTCGACGGGGGCAGTTGGAAGGACGGCACGCCGGACCTACTGCAGTGGATCGACGTCGCCGTCTGTTCGGCCGACTTCCACCCGCCCGGCGTGAGCACCCCGGCGGACACGCTGAGGTTCCTGGGCGAGCACGGGGTCGCGTGGTCGGCGGTCAGCCGCGGAGAGCAGCCGATCCTGTGGGCGGGGCCCGAGAGCGGTGGCACGGTGGACGTGCCCGCGGTCCGGGTGGCGGACACGTTGGGCGCGGGGGATGTGCTGCACGGAGCGCTTGCCTACTACCTCGCGGCTCAGGCTGAGGGCGGGCGCCTGACCCTGACGTCGGAGGGCTTCACGCAAGCACTCCGAGACGCGGCCTTGGTGGCCTCGCGGGCGTCCGGCTCGTTCGGGACGCGGGCCTGGATGCTGACGGACCAGGCAACGGCCGAGTCGGACTGAGCCTCCTCAACCCGCTTGGCGGGGTGGCCCGTTGGCTCCCGGGTAATCAACACATCGGATCAATCCCTCCGCATTGACTCGCGTCACCCCCATCTCTATGTTGCGTCACGGGATAGATCCGATGAATCATCCGAGCCGCCTGGAGGCACCATGCCCAATCCCTCCGAGCACGCCCCGTCCAGACGTACCGTCCTCGCTACCGGATCCGCCCTCGGCGGCACCCTCCTCGCCACGGGCCTGACGACCACGCAGGCGAGCGCGACCGATCGCGCCGAACCCGCTGCCGGACACCCCGCCGAGCACCTGGCCGGACATCCGGCCGACCCCTGGCGCACCGTTCTGGACGACGCCGATCCGGTCTGGCAGCGCATGCCGACGACCTGGTACGAGGGCCCTTTCCTCGGCAACGGCTTCCTCGGCTCCGGGATCTACGCCGAGCCCGGTTCCGCCTCGACCGCCGTGCGCTTCAACGTCCAGCACTCCGAAGTACAGGACCACCGCCCCGAGTTCGGCTCGCTGTTCGGCCTGGCGCGGCTGCCCATCGGGTACTTCACGCTCGAACCGGTCGGCACGATCACCGGTCTCGACTGGCGACTGTCGCTTCACGACGCCGAGTTGACCGGCACGCTGACCACCGAGAAGGGCAGCCTGGCCCTCCGCGCCCTGGTCCACAACGACCGCTCGGTCCTCGCCGTGGAGGTGACGCCGACCGCGGGCGAGCGCGACTTCCGTTGGGTGTTCCACCCCGCCGACGCGATCAGTCCGCGCGCCGCCTTCAAGCCGCTGCCGGACGGTTACCAGGGCAACCCGCCCGCCGAGGTGGCCGACCACGACGGAGTGACCGCCGCCGTGCAACCGCTCCTCTCGGGCGGGCAGCACGTGACCGCGTGGCGAGAACAGTCCAGGGGCCGGACCCGCACGCTGTACGTGCATGTCGCACACTCGTACCCGCGCAACACCGCCCTGGACAGGGCCCTCAAGACCGTCCGCACCGCGGCACGTCTCCCCTACTCGGCCCTGGCGGTGGACCACCGCGCCTGGTGGCACGCCTACTACCGCAAGAGCTTCCTGTCCCTTCCCGACGCCCGGATCCAGCGCTTCTACTGGATCCAGCTCTACAAGACCGCCTCCGCGGCCCGACGGGACGCCCCGGTGATGGCGACGAGCGGCCCCTGGCTGGAGCCCACACCCTGGCCCAACACCTGGTGGAACCTCAACGCCCAGCTGGAGTACTGGCTCATCCACGGCTCCAACCACCTCGAACTCGACGCGATCACACGGGCGTTGAGCGAGTTCCGGGACAACCTCGCCAAGGAGGTGGCCCAGCCCTACCGGAACGATTCGCTCGGCATCCCCCGCACCACCGACCCCCACCTGGTCAACGGCGCCGCCGGCACCCTCACCGGCTACGGCGTCGGCATCCCCGGCCAGGACCCACCCACCCCCGAAGTCGGCGACCTGACCTGGGCGTTGCACAACGTCTGGCTCAGCTACCGGCACACGATGGACAAGTCGATCCTCCGGGATGTCCTCTTCCCACTCCTGCGCAAGGCGATCAACTACTACCTGCACTTCCTCGAACCCGGCCCGGACGGCAAGCTGCATCTACCCGCCACGTTCTCCCCCGAGTACGGCGGCAACTCGCGCGACTGCAACTACGACCTGATGCTCCTGACCTGGGGCTGCCGCACCCTCCTCGAATCCGCCGAACTCCTCGGCGTCCAGGACCCGTTGGCCCCGCGATGGCGCGAAGTACTGGCGAAGCGCGTGCCCTATCCGACGGACGCGAACGGCTTCATGATCGGCGCGGACATCCCCTTCGCGAAGTCGCACCGCCACTACTCGCACCTCCTCGCGGTCTACCCGCTGTACGAGGTGACCGGCCGCACCCCCGACGAACGCGCCCTGATCGAGCGGTCGTTGGCCCACTGGGTGGGCTTCGAAGGCGCCCTCCAGGGCTACACCTTCACGGGCGCCGCCTCGATCTCGGCGCTGCTCGGCAAGGGCGAGGACGCGCTGAAGTACCTCGGTGAGCTGATGACCCGCTTCATCCAGCCCAACACCATGTACAAGGAGTCGGGGCCGGTCATCGAGACACCCCTGTCGGCGGCACAGTCCCTGCACGACATGGTGTGCCAGTCGTGGGGCGGAGTCATCCGGGTCTTCCCCGCTCTGCCCGCCGCCTGGGCGGACCTCGCCGTGCACAACTTCCGTACGCAGGGCGCCTTTCTGCTCAGCGCCCGTCGCCGCAGCGGTACCACCCGCTGGGTCCGGCTGGTCAGCGAGGCCGGCGCCCCCTGCGTCGTACGGCACGGGCTGACGGGACCGATCGACGTTCGGGACGGGCACGGCCGTACCCTCCGCCACTCCGACGCGGGCGACGGCGCGATCCAAGTCGCCCTGCGGAAGGGCGAGTCGGCGCTGATCACCGCCCGGGGCGACCGGCCCGACCTGACCGTCACCCCCGTACAGCCGAACGAGGACGCGCCCCGTTGGGGGCTGCCACTCGCGACCTAGGGCCTAGCGCCGAGTCCGGACCAGCAGGTACAGGAAGTACGGCGTTCCGATGACCGCCGTCATCAGGCCCGCACCCAGCTGTGCCGGTGCGATCACCGTGCGGCCGAGGAGATCCGCCGTGCCGACGAGGGCCGCGCCCAGGAGTACCGCCACCGGTACGACTCGGGCGTGGCGGCGGCCGACAAGGGTGCGGGCCGCGTGCGGGGCGACCAGGCCGACGAAGGCGATCGTGCCCGCGGCGGCGACCGCGGTGGCGCTCAACAGGACGCTGACGAACAGGAATCCGAGCCGTGCCGGTGCGAGGCGCAGGCCCAGCAGGGCGGGCGTGTCGTCGTCGAGGGACACGAGGTCGAGCTCGGTGCGTCGCGCGACGGCCACCGCGAGGCCCAACACGAGGGCGCCGGCGACCGGGAGGGTGTCGGGCAGGGTGCGGCCGTAGGTGGAACCGGACAGCCAGGTGAGTGCCTTCGTGGCGTTGAAGGGGTCCGTCAGGACGATGAGGAGGCTGATGAGCGCGGTCGTGGCGGCGGACACGCCGATGCCCACCAGGACCAGCCGGTTGTGCCCGAATCCGCCGCGGGCCGCGAGTCCGAACACGAGGACCGCGGTGAGGGCAGCGCCCGCGAAAGCTGCGCCCGCCACGCCCCAGGATCCGGGCGCCGATGCCGTGGTGACGAGCAGGACCGCGCCCAAGGCGGCGCCGCCCAGGACGCCGAGCGTGCCGGGTTCGGCGAGCGGGTTGCGGGTGACGGCCTGGACCAGGGTGCCGGACAGGGCCAGTGCGGCGCCCGCGAGGAGGGCGGCGAGGACGCGCGGGACGCGGGTGTCGAGGACGAAGGAGACGGACTGCGCGGCCCTGCCCTGGGCCCAGTTGGCCACATCTCCCAGCAGCAACTTCGTGTCGCCCAGCAGGACTCCGGCGACGGCCACCGCGATCAGGACGGCGACGAGTGCCGTCACCGTCGTGAGGAACACGGCTCTGGTGGGGATCCGCAGGCGTTCCGGCCCGGTCGCGGTGGTGGTGTCGCGTACCCGCAGGGCCATGGCGATGAGGAACACCGCGCCGAGGAGGCTGGTGACGACTCCGGTGGGTACGGCGACCGCGGACTCGGCAGAGACGAGGGCGCGCAGCAGGACGTCCGCGCCGAGCACCAGGGCGGCACCGGCCAGTCCGGCGACCGGCAGGCTGAGCCGGGTGCGGACGAAGGGACGGATGTAGCGGGCGAGCGGCCGGATCAGGGCGGGTGCGCACAGGCCGACGAAGCCGATGGGTCCGGCGAGGGTGACGGCCGCCGCCGAGAGCAGCGCGGCGAGCACCACGACCGTGATCCTGGTGGCCCGGACCGGGACCCCGATGCCGCGCGCTGCTTCGTCGCCGAGGGCCAGGGCGTCCACGCGGCGGGCCACCAGCAGCAGTCCGACGAGTCCGGCCAGGACGACGGGCGCCATCTGCATCACGCCGTCGTAGCCGTTCTGGCCGATGCTGCCCTGGTTCCACTGGTAGAGGCCCTGGGTCCGCTCGGGGAAGAGGAGGAGCAGTCCCTCGGTGACCGCCGAAAGGCCGAGTGTCAGCGCGCTGCCGGCCAGGACGAGGCGGACGGTGCCCGTGCCGAGGCCGGACAGGGAGAGGACGACGGCCGCCGCGCCGAGCCCTCCGACGAACGCCACGCTGGAGGAGGCGAGCAACGGCAGCGAGGCGCCGGTGACACTGAGCAGGCCAAGCGCCAGGTAGGAACCGGCGTTCACGGCAAGGGTGTCGGGCGCGGCGAGCACATTGCGGGTGACGGACTGCAGGGCCGCGCCCGCGATGCCGAGTGCGGCGCCGACCAGCAGCCCTGCGGTCATGCGGGGCAGCCGCGAGGAGATCACGACGGACGCGTCGGCGGAGTCGGCGTGGCCGGTGAGCGCCTTCCACACCTCGGCGGGGCCGACGGCCGCCGTGCCCTGGGTGATGTCGACGACCGCGAGGGCCGCGACGAGGAGGACGAGCACGGCCGTCACCGCGGTCGCGCCCATCCTTGAACTGACAGCGGGCGTGCCGGTGGTGGGAGCTGGTGCGGTGACGGTCATGGCGCTACTTCGTGAGAGCGGCGACGACTGCGTCGACGTACGCCTGCATGGACTGCGGACCGCCGAACATCCAGATGCCGTCGGGCAGTCGGTGTACGTTCCCCTTCTTCACGAACGGTAGCGACTTCCAAACGGCGTTCTTCGCAAGGTCGTTGGAGAAGGGATCGCTGGCCTTCTCGGCCTTGCTGCCGATGTACGCGAACTCGACGTCACCGAGGCTCGTCAGGCCCTCGACATCGGTGGCGGCCAGACCGTAAGCGGCGTCGCCCTTGAGGGTCCAGGCGTTCTTGAGCCCTATCGCCTCGTTCACGGCACCGAGGAGCGAACCGCTGGTGTAGGGACGCACGGACACCTGGTTCGACGCGACCCAACCGTCCGCGAACGCGATCTTCCGGCCGGCCAGACCCGCTTCGGCGAGCGCCTTCTTCCCTTCGGCGACCTTGGCGTCGAAGGCCTTCTTCGCCGCGACGGCCTTGTCCGTGGCGCCGGTCGCCTCGGCGATGAGGTCGAGGCTCTCCTCCATCTGCCCGATCTGGTCGGCGGACTTGGCGGAGCGCACCTCCAACACCGGTGCGATCTTGCGCAGTTGCTTGACGGCTGCGGCCGACAGGTCGGTGGTGGCGACGATGAGGTCCGGCGAGAGCGCGGCGATGGTGTCCATGCTGGGCTCGCCGCGAGTGCCGATGTCCTTGGGCGTGTTCTTCAGCGGGGCCGCGGTGTCCCAGGTCTTGTAACCCTTGACGTCGGCGACTCCGACAGGGTCGACGCCGAGCGTGACGAGGCTCTCCACGACGTTCCACTCGGTGCCGACGACCTTCTTCACGGGCCCGTCGAGCGTGACCTTCGCGCCGCTCGCGTCGGTGAGGGTGATGCTTTTCGCGCTCGGCTCCGAGCTGTCGGCGGCGGGTTCGGTCGTCCCGCACCCGGCCAGCACGACAGCGGCGGACACGGCGGCGAAAGCTGCGAGGGAACGTCTCATGAGGTGGTGCTGAGCCTTTCGGTACGTGCGTGATGGCGGCCTATCGCGCGGGTGCGCAGTCGGCCGGTCAGCGGGTCGGTGTCGACCTCGATACGGATGCCGTACGTCTCGGTGAGGCGCTCGGCGGTCAGTACGTCCTCGGGCGCGCCGTCGGCGACGATCCGCCCCGCGTGCAGCAGGGCGATCCAGTCGGCGACGGCCGCCGCCTGGTCCAGGTCGTGCAGGACGACACCGACGGCGATGCCGTGAACGTCCGCCAAGTCCCGTACGAGATCGAGAAGTTCGACCTGGTAGCGGAGGTCGAGGTAGGTCGTGGGTTCGTCGAGCAGGAGGACTCCGGTGTCCTGCGCGAGGCAGCTCGCGAGCCAGACGCGCTGGAGCTGACCGCCCGAAAGGTGCTCGGCACCCCGGTCGGCGAGGCTCTCCACATCGGTCAGGGCGAGCGCCCGCCGCACGGCCGCCGCTCCGTCCGGGTCCACCCTGCCCCAGCGCCCCCGGTAGGGATAACGGCCGAACTCCACGATGTCCCGCACGGTCAGGCCGCTCGGGGCGGTACGGCCCTGGGTCAACAGCGCGACCCGGCGGGAGAACTCACGGACGGTCAGAGCGAGTCCGTCGGCGGTGTCGCCACCCTCGGTACCCAGCACAAGGGCGCCGGTACGGGCGCGCTGCAATCGGGCCAGCGTGCGCAACAGCGTCGACTTGCCACTGCCGTTGGGGCCGACGAGCGCGGTCACATGCCCGGGACGGAGCGTGATCGCCGCCTCGTGCACGACGTCCGTTCCGTCGTACGCCACGGTCACGTCCCGCGCGATCAACTCGTGTCCGCGCAGACGGGAGGGCTCGCTCGTCTCTTCACCAGAACTCACGAGCGAAGGTTAGCCTAACCTAACTAGCGTTAGTGTCCACAGGGCACCGGAGGGGGTGCCAGGTCAGCAGGGATGGACTCGACCCAGGAAGGTTAGGCTAACCTTCCTGCATGGCGAAGATCCGCAGACTGGTCCCGCAGCAGCCCGGGATGTTCCGCGCCGAAGTCGCGCGCACCCAGCGTGTCACCCCCTCCGTCCACCGCGTGACGGTCACGGGGGCGGAACTCTCCGAGTTCCCCTGGCAGGGCTACGACCACTGGTTCCGTCTCTTCTTCCAACTCCCGCACCAAGAGCGGCTGCACCTGCCGGAGTTCACCGGTTCGCGCTGGTGGCCGCCTTACCTGGCTATGCCGGAAGAGGTGCGGCCGCACTGCGCCAACTACACCGTCGCCGACTTCCGTCCCGAGGCGGCGGAGATGGACATCGACTTCGTCGTGCACCACGGCCCCACCGGTGAACTCGCGGGACGAGCGGCGATCTGGGCCTGCAGCGCCCGTCCCGGCGACGCCCTCGCGGTGCTCGACCAGGGGCTCCTGTTCGACTGCCCGCCGGACGCCTCCGAGGTCCTGGTCGTCGCCGACGAGACCGGACTGCCGGCCACCACCGGCATCGTGCGTTCCCTGCCGCGCGAGACGGTGGGCCGGATCATCCAGGAAGTGCCCACCGCGGACGACTGCCGCGCCCTCGACGCCCCGGCCGGAGTCACCGTCACCTGGATCGTCCGCGAGAACCCCACCGCCGTACCCGGCACCGCGGCCCTCGGCGAACTACTGCGCCACTCCCCCGCCGACGAGACCGGCTACGCCTTCGTCGTCGGCGAGTCCACGCTGGCCACCGAGGGCCGCCGGCACCTGCGGCGGGCGGGCCTGCCGAAGGAACGCATCACCTTCTCGGGATTCTGGCGACACGAGGAGCACCAGGCGGCTTGACGATCGGCCGAGGTGACGGCCTCACGACCACCAGGGTCAGCCGCGAACTCCGAGCCGCCGACCTCCTCCACCGTGGTCCCCAGGTAGACACGACGGGGTTGCAGGACCACGCCGTCGTCCGGGATCACAAACTCCTCAAGCGCGTTGAGAGCGTGCGTGCTTGCCTTCGGGGCCGGACTCACCGCGATCGGCTGGGATGCTGAGTTCGGCATGGCACTGCTGCTCCTCTTTTATGGCGACATCATCGACGGGGTGCGATACCGCTGGACGGCCACACTCGCCGCGCTAGCAGTCCTGTCGGCAGCCGGCCGGCTCACAGGAGCCGTCCTGCCCGGCTCCCTCGACGATGCCTGGGCGCAGAGCGTTGGCTCCGCTGTCGGTGTCACGCTCGGGCTGGCAGTGAGTGCCGCGATCACACGGCTTCCGGAACGCCGACCACATCGGCCCGCCGGGGGGACACGACTCCGAATTCAGCGGTCAAGACTCTCCGTAAAGGGAGAGCGGCCGCCGACCTCGGTGACAACAAGCCCGCCTTTGTGACACCTATCGCCCGTCAGCTCAGCTCGGAGTCAGGATCCTTGCGGGACAGCCCTCAGGCAGCGCCGGCTGAGGCGATCCGGCGCGTGCAGGTCAGGGTTTCGGCACGGGCCAGGACGCGCTCACCACCTCGCGACCGCTCAGGTACCCCGGCGGGCTCGCTCGACGATCTCGTCCTCCGTGAGCGGCACATCGTGGTGACTGAGGCAGATCGGCACCTCGATCTTGCTGAATCCGGTCCCCTCGCCTGCCGCGTTGAACATACCGGCCTTGAGACCGGCGAGGTTGTCGAGGACCGCGTTCCGCGCCTGGGCCATGGCCGTGGCCGCCTCGACATGGGCGACTGCTGTGAGCCGGCCGATGAACTGGTTCGCGGTGTTGCCCAGCGCCTGGTTGTGGATCCCCCTGGGGAGCTGTGAGGCGAGGACTATCCCGAGGCCGTACTTGCGTATCTGGCGGATGAGTTCGACCGTGCTCTCCGTACTCGGATTCGATGCGCCGGAGGGCACGAAGTTCTGCGCCTCGTCCATCACCAGCAGCCCGCCCAGGGCACGGTCGCCGACCGGGTGTGCCCTGAACCATGAGAACAAGGTCGCCTGGAGGCGGCTGACGAATTGGGCCGGTCCGTCGCCGGACAGGCCGACGAAGCTGATCACCGAAATACGGGCGGCCTTCCCCGGCGACGGGATCAGGAGCATGCCGGGATCGGCGGGTGCGCCGGACTCCCCGAACAGCGGGTCGGTCTCCATCGCGGCTTCCAGCGTGTCCGCCATCTGAACCGCGAAGCGACTGGTCCTGCTGTTCACGATGTCACTCGGGGGTTCGGCGAGCAGCTCGACGAAACCGGCCAGGTTCTTGCCGCCGTCGCGCGCGTACCGTTCGAGGGCACGTTTGAGGACCCCCAGCTGCTGGATCGCGCGAGCACTGCCGCCGCGTACACCGGCATGTGGCGCGAGTGAGTTCACGGTCGACCTGACCAGACGCGGGAAGTCGTCCTCGTCGTCAAGGACGGGACCGAAGTCGGGAAGCGGGTGGAAGGAGATCGGACGTCCCCGGTTCAGGCCCGGTGTCCACACCACCACTTCGACATCCGTGAAATAGCGTCGGGCGTCGCGCTCATGGTCGTCCGTCCAACCCTTCGGCGGGCGCGACCAGGGGTCGCCGAGCCGTGCGAGGTCGTCGTTCGGATCCAGCACGATCGCCGAGACGCCGCGCAGAGCGCACTGCTCCACAAGTCGCTTGATCAGGACCGTCTTGCCCGATCCCGCCGCGCCCACCACCGCGGTGTGCATCCGGAGCTTTTCCATGGGTACCGCAAACGAACGGCCTCCCCGGACCGTGGTTCCGACGACGATTTCGGTACGAGCGGGCTCGGCGGCGTCCTCCGGTGTGCCCGCCGCATCCACCGCCACCCCGGAGCCGACTTCTGTGGTCGCGATGCCGAGATGGTGCCGCAGGTCTCCCAGCACCGGCGCGAAAACCTCGATGCGGGAAGCGGGGTGCTCCCGTCGCAGCCATTCGTCCAGGCCTGACGTACGGTCGTCGAACATGGCCCGAAGGGCGGCCAGGGTCCGGAGGTCGGCCGCGCCGATCGGTAACGACACCCCGCCCCGCGCCTCGAAGTCGTCCTTGATGTCCTTGGTCCTGGGGCCGCTCGGGTACGGCATGTTCCGCAGCAGGATCAGCCGGCGGCTCGCCAGGTCGGCCGTCAGGCCGGCCTCCACGGCCGCGTTACGGATCCGGTTCTGGGCGGCGATGGCGTTGTTCGCGGCAATCGCCCGGTAGGACCAGTGGAATTCGTTCTCGCTGGCCTCGTCCACGACATAGCGCAACCGGGCATGCAACGCCGCCTTGCGGCCGAAGTCGGTCTCGATCGAGAACCGCGTCTCGTCGGCGCCCAGTTCCCTGAGCAGACTCCGCAGCCCCGCGCCCAGCAGAGCTGGCATCAACCCGTCCTCGGTCGTGGGGTCGAGCGGCCCGAGGTCGTCCGCCTCGGCACGGAGCTTGTCGAAGGATTCCGTCAGGGTGCTCAGGTTGACGGCCCTCGCCGGTGCGGGCGGTGCGGCCGCCGTGGGCTCTGCGCCTGCCAGGGAGAGCAGTTCGGCCACCTTGCCGGTCTGCAGACACGCCTCGATGTGCTTCTGGACCCGGATGAGCAGCCGCCGTGCGGTGTAACGGTGCGGGGCTTCGGCCAGCGCCGCCGAGGTGACCGGCCAGGTGGGATATCTCGGGGCGAACCCCATCGACTCGTAGGAGGCCCGAAAGCGGCAGCTCACGATGGCGGCGGCGGTGGCCTCGTCGGGAATCGCGCCGAGTGTCGGCAGAACGTCGAACCGGTCCAGGGCGGACCGGACCGCCTCCCGGGAGATCTGCTCCCAGGTGTCCTCGTGGCACGCCACGACCATCAGGGTCCGGCGGGCTTCCTCCCGCAGTTGCATCAGGCCGGTGGCGATCTCACTGCTCAGCCGCTTGGCGGCCCGGCCCTCGCCGGAAGGGGCCGACGTCAGCGACGACGTCTCCGCGGCGGACACCAGGGTGTCGAGCTGGTCGAAGGCGAACACCAGCGGTCCGGCCAGGGCGAACAGGCGCGTCAGATCGCGGAGGACGAGTTGGGCCTGTCGCCCGCCCGGCGACATCCCCCAGGCGGCGCGCTTGTCCCCGTCGTCGTCGTTGAGCGCGAAGTAGGCCCTGCCGATCTCCACGGGATCGCCTGCGGAGGCCAGGAGCGCCAGCGCGCGGGCCGTGTCCGCGGCCTCGTTGCCCACCTGCCGGTCGATGGTCCGGATCCCCCGAACGAACGCATCGACATGGGCGCGCGTCAACTCGCGCCGGCCAGTGACGGCGGTATGGGTGTCCGGGTCGAGGCGAGCCCGGCGCGAAAGCTCGTCGAGCAGGCGACTCAGTTGTTCCTGGCCGCCCTCGTCCCGCCGGTAGAGACTGTCGACGAGACTGTCGACGGCGCTCTCCCAGAAGTTCCGGCCGGTGACAAGCTTGATGTAGAAGAAGGAGCCGCCGCGCTCCTGGATCTCGTGGCGGGTCCAGCCGAGCAGATGCGTCTTGCCCGAGCCGCTCTCGCCACGCACCACGGCCGCAACCGGCGAGTGGGCACGCTCGACGGCGCTGATCGCCCTCCCCAGCCGCCGGAACACCTCAGGATGAAGGCCGTCGACGTGGTAAGAGGTCACTGGTGTCCAGATCTCTTCCTGGGTCAGCGCGGTGTTGATGTACAGCGTCTCCAGGGCGGCGAGTTCCCCGTTCACGCCGGTCCGATCCGCAGCAGGTGGCGGGGTTCGCCACCAATGTCGACGGCGGCCTTGCGGTCCTCGTCACTGAGCGTGCGCTGGTTGAGCTCGCCCATCAGCTGTACGTCGGTCTGCTCGATCATCCGGTCGAGTTCGGCGTCGACGGCCCCTCGCGGCAGGTCCTCGAGCCATGGGCGCAGCGCCGACAGTCTGACCCAACTGCCCGGTTTCCGGCGGACGGTGAGTTCCGTGTAGACCGCGCGGATCCAGGCCTCGGCATCGGGCTGGAAGAACTCGCCGAACTTGGTGCCCGAGCGGGCCAGGTACTGTCCGACGTTGTCTAGCACCGCATAAAGCACCCCGGCCGGAAACTTCGCTCCGTCCGGGCGTCCGGCCACCAGAGCGGACTCGCACCAGGTCCGGCCCGCGGTCGTGAGCTGGTGCGTGTTGACCGCACCGTGCTTCCTGGTCACGATCCGCTCGGCATCCTGGTTCACTCGCCGTCGCACCGCCGCGGTGATCTCCAGGCCGGCGAGTTCGCGCAGTTCACGGTTGGTCACCGGCCGTGCGACCACCATCAGGGCGAACAGCGATGCATGATCCCGTACAGCCAACTCCGTCGGCACAGTACCCCTCCTCGATGAGCCGAAATCCGGTCAGATGTCGAACCCCCGCCCGGGCACCAGTTCCACCCGGCCGGTCATGCTGGACAACTCGCCCATGACGGTGATCACTTGCCGTTCCCGATGCGCGGTGATCGCGCGGTCGTACGAGGCCTGGTCCGGGAGCCGCACCCAGACGGCCCGCCGGACCAGTTCGGCGTGCTCGGTGCGCAACTCACCGCGGACCTTGATCCGCCACCGGTCGTTGCCGGAGGAGTCGTCGTGCAGCCCCTCGACCACACCGGAGAGCGTCGCGGCACCGGTGGCGTTGAGGCCGCGAAGCCGCAGGGACGCGGCGTGCAGTAGCGATCCCGAGGTCTCCGGGAACGCGACGACGTGTGACGGCACATCGAGTGGCTGCGAGCGCGCCCACCGGAAGCCGATCTCGAAGGGCTCGCTCCGTTTGAAACCGGATAGCTCACTGAGCGCCTTGCACAGATCCGCGGAGACGCCGGCCGTGACGGTCTCGTCGAAGGCGGCGGGCGCGTCCGCCGCCACGGCTGCCTGGGCCGCGCTCACCGCCTCCAGCATCTGAACCAGCACGGCCCGACCGGTGACTTGCTCCCCGCTCGGGGTCCAGGCCGTCGCGTCCGCCGCCACCCGGATCTCGACAACGTAGCTCCCGGCGCGGGAGGGGCCGAGTTCGGCCGCGCGCAAGAGGTCGCCCACCACGCCCGGTTGCCGGCCGGCGAAGGCGAAGTGCGGACCCTGCACTACGGTGCGCGCCGCCGTCGTCAGGAGGTTGCGGACACCCAGCACCGTCTGCGTACCCAGCAGCAGTGAGGTGTAGCCGGGGTCGTGGCCGGTGGGAAACGTGCGGAAGGACTGCTTGTCCAGCTGCGGTCTGGCGATCTCCAGGGCGATGTCGCTCGCCGGCCGGTCCTCCAGCGCGCACAGACAGCGCAGGATCTCCTGTAATCGGCGGTCGCTGTCGCCCATGCCGTCGCGAGCGGGTACCAACACCTCGTAGTCTCCCGGGTGTTGCCACACACTCGCTCCGCGCCAGCCTTGCGGATCCCGCTCCCAGCCCGTTTCCGCCAGATAGCTGGCGATGTCGTCGACCTTCAGCGGAATCGTCATCGGTTCCCCTACCAGTCGGACTGCGTCTCGGCGAGCCGGCGCAGTGAGGCGGCGGTGAGCACGTTCGCTGTCGGAACTCTGACCGGACGCTTTCGGTTTCGGTCGGGGTCCTTGATCGGCTCCTCGGCGCGGAGCGAGACGAAGTAGCCGAGGTGACGGAGCAGCACACCGTCGGTGCTCATGGCCGCGTACGCCTGCTTGTCGGCGGGGACACAGATGACGAACAGAAACCGGGGCACGGTGAAGTCGGGACCGGCTAGCTTGTTGAACTGCCGCTCGTTGAGCCCGCGGAAGTTCAGGTGGCCGGACGATACGGACGGCTTCGACCATGTCTTGATCTGAGCCTCGACAGTGGGTGACATCGTCCGTCCGTAGCGGCCGGTGGCGCGGAACCCGAGGTCGACCCCGTCCACGTCAAGATCGCCTTGCACGACGATCAGCCCTGCCGCAGAGGCCAGCACACGGACGTAGTCTTCGCCGAACTTGCCCTGATGCTGCTTCGCATCGAGCACGAAAGCCCCCCAATGTCCCCCTGCGGTGGCACACCGTAGCCGGAAGCTTACGGGACGGGCTAGCGACTGTCAGGGCCACATAACAGACCTTCCGACAGGTCTGCGAAACGATGGCCGGAAGGCAGCTGTTCATCCCTGATGCGATGTAGGGGCGGGCCGCGTCCTGATGCTCCTCGCGGCCGCCCGGCCCCCGCGCCCGCTCGCTGTGCTCCGGGAGACTTACTGATCGTTTCAGAATGAGGTTCGCCGGCGGCCGAGGCATATCAGACTGCAGCCCAGTTCGAGGAAGCACCGCTTCCTCCTGATCCATCACCGAGAGTTGGACCGCGTTCCACTCGCGCCATGGCGTCTCGAACACTCGCTGCTTGAGGGTGTTGAGGTCGGCATGGTTCAAGGCACCCGCCCATACCTCGCACTCCGGCTGCTTTTGGCCGCCCACTGGTTGGTCTGAGTGTTGGTGATCGAAGAAGGACGGCCACCCGAGTCAGGCCGCTCCTGGCACCGTCACACGTCCTCGACCGTAGACGTGACCGGCGTACCGATCTCGACCGTGCGGCTGACCGTGCAGAGTCGGTCGTGGGAGGTCTTCACCGCGCGGGGCAGGATCGCGCGGGCGCGGTCGGCGCCTTCGCCGTCCGGGAAGGTGACGGAGAAGGCGACCGCGAGGTCGGTCATGCGGTTGCCGAGTTCGTCGCTGACCTTGTTGCCATTGACCGTGACGGTGAACTTCGTGGGTTCCGCGTGCCGGCTGGTCGCGACGTCGACGTCCACCGCGGTGCAGCCGCCGAGCGCGGCGAGGAGCAGTTCGACGGGGGTGAACGCGGCGTCGTCGGCATCGGAGCCGGTGCCGAAGGTCATCGTGCCGCCGTGGGCGTTGGTCGCGACGAAGCGTCCGGGGGCGGTCCGCTCGACGGTGACAGTGCGCAGAGAGTTGTCGGTCATGCCTACGACATTAATGCGGCCCGACCGGGAGACCGCGGACGTCCCCCTTGGCGGAGTCGGTGCCTGTCTCTGATACGAGGCACTGCGTCGGGTCTCCGCATCTCAACTTCCCAGCACCTTGCCCGGGTTGAACAGGCCACTGGGGTCGAGCGCGTCCTTGACCGCACGGTTCAGCGCCATCACCTCAGGACCCACCTCGGCGCGCAGGCCCTCGCGCTTGAGCAGGCCCACGCCGTGTTCGCCGGTGACCGTGCCGCCGAGGGCGAGGGCCTCGGCGATGATGTCGTGGAACGCGGCCTGGGCCCGGGCCCGCGCGGGCTCGTCGTCGGGCGGGGTGATCAGCAGCGGGTGGAGGTTGCCGTCGCCCGCGTGCGCGATGTTCGCGATGAGCGTCTCGTGGCGTTCGGCGATGGCGTGGATGCGACCGAGCATCTCCGGCACGGCGGACTTCGGTACGCAGATGTCCTCGGTGAGGACCGGGCCGAGCCGTTCCAGCGCCGGATAGGCCAGGCGTCGCGCCGCGAACAGGGCGTCCGCCTCCTGCTGGTCGGTGGACCGGACCGCCCAGGTGGCGCCGGCTCCCTCGAAGCAGCGGCGGATGGTCTCGGCCTCCTCCTCCCCCGCCTTGCCCGGCGCGTCGGTCCGCCCCAGTACGACCACGTCCGCCTCCGCCGAGAGGCCCATGTGCTTCCAGGCGTCGACGGCTTCGAGGCAGTACCGGTCGATCAGTTCGAGCGCCGACGGCACCACCCCGGCGGCGGCCACCGCGGCCACGGCGTGCCCCGCGTCCACGATGGACGAGAAGTAGCCGGCCACCGTGTGTTCCGGGGCGCGGCTGGGACGCAGCCGCACCGTCACCTCGGTGATGACCCCGAGCGTTCCCTCGGATCCGACGAGCAGACCGGTCAGGTCGTAGCCGGCCACACCCTTGGCCGTACGACGTCCGACCCGGACCAGTTCGCCGGTCCCAGTGACGAACTGGAGCCCCAGGACGTAGTCGCGGGTGACCCCGTACTTCACGCAGCACAGCCCGCCCGCGTTGGTGGCGACGTTCCCGCCGATCGTGGACCAGGGGGCGCTGGCCGGGTCCGGCGGGTACCACAGGTCCTGCTCGGCGCAGGCCGCGCGGAGATCGTCGTTGACGACCCCGGGGTCGACGACCGCGAGGCGCTCCAGCGGGTCGATCTGCTTGATGGCCGTCATGGCCTCGGTGGACAGCACCACCGCACCGTCCACCGCGTTCGCCCCGCCTGACAGACCGGTCCCGGCACCGCGGGTGACCACCGGAGCCCCGTGATCGAGGCAGGCGCGGACAACTCGCTGCACCTCCTCGGCGGTCCGCGGCCGCACCACCGCCGCCGGTTTCCCGTACGGCGCCCACTCGGCCTCGTCGTGCGCGTACCCCGCCATCACGCCGGGGTCGGTGACGACGCGCCCATCGGGGAGGTCGCTGTGCAGACGTCGGATCAGTTCGCAGTGCGGGGCCTCATCGTGCATGAGAGAACCGTAGACCTCGACGGACCTCGACTCCGATCCGGTGATCAGCGGACAGAACGATCACGTGGTGGATTTCGGGAAGGCTTGCGCCGCCTCGAATGTTGATGTGTATGACACCGGTTTTCGGCGTCCCTGATCACAGCGAAGGCCCCGGCCTTCTTAGAAGGGGAACAAACAGCCATGTTCAAGCGCATTCTGGTCGCCGTCGATCCCAGCCCCGCCCGGCAGTCCGCCCTCCGGCTGGCGGGTGAGCTGGCCCAGTTGACGGACGCCGAGGTCCGGGTCCTGCATGTCGTCGCCTCCGCCGCGAACCTCGCCGCGGTGGTTCCGCTGGAGGACGACTCCGAGGCGAAGGCCATCCTCGACGAGGCCGTGGCCACCCTGCGGGACCAAGGGATCAAGGCCGAGCCTGCTCTGGCCCGGGGTCTGACCACCCAGGTCGCCGCCGCCATCTCCGAGGCGGCCGACGAATTCGGCGCCGACCTCATCGTCCTGACCCCGCACCACCGGGGTTCCATCGAAGCGCTCTTCGACCCGCGGGTCAGCGACGCCGTCGCCCACTCCAGCCACGCCGCGATCCTGCTGGCGCCGGAGGAGAAGGCGCAGGCCTGATCATTCCCCTTGTCTCCTGGCCGGGCCTCGTCGCCCGGTCCAGGAGACGGCGGGCGCCGGCCGCGCGTAGGGTTCCCGGATGATCGAGGTACCGGAGACGTTCGCGCGGAGCACGGTGGAGCGTGAGGGCGAGACGGGGGCCGCTTGGCTCGCCGAACTGCCCGGAATCGTCGACGAGTTGCTGCTGATCTGGGGCTGTACGCGGGATGGCCAGGTCATGCACGGCGGTGTCGGGGTCATCGTCCCGGCGCGACGGTCGGACCGGTCGCCGGCGGTGATGAAGGTGTCGTTCCCGCACCCCGGCAACGTCCATGAGCCGGACGCCTTCGACGCTTGGCAAGGGCGCGGGGCCGTCCTCCTGTACGCGCGTGACGACGAGCGCTTCGCGATGCTGCTGGAGCGGGTGCACACGTCGACGCTCGCGGAGGTCGAGGACGGCGACGAGGTGGTGTCGGTCGCCGGGCGGACCAATCGACGCCTCGCCGTTCCCGCGCCGCCCGAACTGCCCCGACTGCGGGAGCAGGCCGACGCCTGGGAACAGCAACTGCGCACGGACGCAGAGGAGTTCAGCGACGCGCTGTCGCGACGAACGGTCGACGCCGCCGTGGCGACCGTACGCGAGGTGGGCCGCGACCAGCCCGACCTCCTCGTCCACGGCGACCTGCACGGCAGGAACATCCTGCGCGCCGAGCGGGAACCCTGGCTGGCCGTGGACCCCAAGGGCTATGTGGGAGACCCCGCCTATGACAGTGGCGCCCTGCTCAAGTCGCGCGCGCTCGGCATCGTAGAAGCGGACGACCGCAGCAAGGCAGTCCACCGTATCCTGGACATGTTCGCCGAGACGGCGGAACTCGACCGCGAACGCGTCCGGCGCTGGGCCCACTTCCACGCTGTCCAGGCCGCGTTCTGGGCCCGCCGCCACGGATTCCGAGTGGCCCGCGGCGGCCCGCTGCTGGACCTGATCACCGAACTCGTGGACAACCTCGCGGAGTTGCTCGTCGAGCGCGCCTAGCCACGAAGAACACGTGGGCCAAGTGGGCGCGCCCGACGAGCAGTCCGCCGGAGACGAGCAGTCCGCCAGTGACAAGCTGTCCGCCGGTGTCGAGCAGTCCCCCGGTCAGGTCGCGGTCGCCGCCGCGGCGGCCCGTCCCGCTGCTCTGCCGGAGAAGAGGCAGCCGCCGAGGAAGGTGCCCTCCAGCGAGCGGTAGCCGTGGACACCGCCGCCACCGAAGCCCGCCACCTCACCGGCCGCGTACAGACCGGGAATCGGGCTGCCCGCGGCGTTGAGAACGCGGCCCGAGAGGTCGGTCTGAAGGCCGCCGAGGGTCTTGCGGGTGAGGACGTTGAGGCGGACGGCGATCAGCGGCCCTGCGCTGGAGTCGAGGATGCGGTGGATGGCCGCCGTACGGCTGAGGGAGTCGCCCGTGTAATTCAGGGCGTTGCGGATGCCCATGACCTGGGCGTCCTTGGAGTACGAGTTGGTGATCTCCCGGTCGCGGGCCTCGATCTGGCGCTTGAGGTCGTCGAGGACGATCAGGTTGTCGCCGGTGAGCTTGTTCATGCCGGTGACGAGGTCGGTGAGCGTGGTGGCGACGACGAAGTCCGCGCCCTTGTTCTTGAACTTCTCGATCGGCTCCGGGGTCTGCCAGATCCGGGACAGCAGTTGCCAGATGTTCTTGTTGGTGAGGTCCGGGTTCTGCTCGGAGCCGGAGAGCGCGAACTCCTTGGCAATGATCTTCTGGGTGGTGACGAACCAGGAGTAGTCGTAGCCGGACGCGGTGATCGATCTCAGGGTGTGCAGGGTGTCGTAGCCCGGGATGTCGGGTGAGTCGAACCGCTTGCCGGTGGCGTCGAACCACATCGAGGACGGGCCGGGGAGGATGCGGATGCCGTGGTTGGGCCAGATCGGGTCGTAGTTCCTGAGGCCCTCGGTGTAGTGCCACATGCGGTCCGGGTTGACGATCCGGCCGCCCGCTTTCTGGGTGATGCCGAGCATCCGGCCGTCCACGTGCGCGGGAACGCCGGTGACCATGAACTTGGGCGGAGTGCCCATCCGGGCGGGCCAGTTCTGGCGGACGAGGTCGTGGTTGGCGCCGATGCCGCCGGAGGTGACGACGACGACCGGGGCGCGCAGTTCGAAGTCGCCGACGACGGTGCGGGAGCTGGAGGTGCCGCGGGCCGCGGTGGAGGGCTCCAGGAGAGCGCCGCGGACGCCGGTGACGACTCCGCCGGTGGTGACCAACTCGTCCACGCGGTGGCGGAACTTGAAGGTGACCTTGCCCGCGTCGACGCCGGCGCGCACCTTCTTCTCGAACGGCTCGACCACGGCCGGGCCGGTGCCCCAGGTGACGTGGAAGCGGGGTACGGAGTTGCCGTGTCCGGTGGCGAGGCCGCCGCCGCGCTCCGCCCAGCCGACGATGGGGAACCACTGCACGCCGAGTCCGGCCAGCCAGGACCGCTTCTCGCCGGACGCGAACTCCACATATGCCTTGGCCCACTTGGCGGCCCAGTAGTCCTGGCCGTTCGGGTCGTCGACACCGCGGTCGAAGCCGGCCGCGCCCTGCCAGTCCTGCCAGGCGAGGTCATAGGTGTCCGTGACGCCCATCAGGCGCTGTTCGTCGGAGTTGACGAAGAACAGCCCGCCGAAGGACCAGAAGGCCTGGCCGCCGATGCTCGCTTCGGGTTCCTGGTCCAGCAGCAGCACCTTGCGGCCTGCGGCGACGAGTTCGGAGGTCGCGACGAGTCCGGCGAGTCCGTGGCCGACGACGATCGCGTCGGCGTCCTGCGACTCGGCGCCGAAGGCGGGGACGGCGTTGGCGGCGAGGGCGGCACCGGCGATGACGCCGCCCGTGACGGTCAGGGCGTGCCGACGGGTGATCGCCGCAGGGGCTGACGAGTTCTCCATGGACTGCCTTCCAGAGGAGGTGAGGGGGGTGGGAGATGCACGGGAGCCTGCTGCGGCAGCCAGGTGTTACCGACGGTAGCCCAGGAGATCTCGGAGTCGCCAGAGTCGTGCGTCATGAACATGCAGGAGGTGGCCGACCAACTTGCCGAGACTTGCCCCCAGCGCCTCAAGTGAGCGGCGAGCCAAGCCAGTTGCGCGGCGACCCTTCACGCAGCCGCCCCCACGCAGCACCGCCCCGCACGTAGCCGCACCTCCGCAGCGCCGCCCCTCACGCGGCTACCCCTCACGCGGCGCCGCCCCTCACACAGCACCGCCCCTCACGCGGCCGCGTCGTACGCGACCCGCAGCCGGACACCACCACTCGGCGGTCGCGGGTCACGCTCCGCGAACACGACCAGCCGCAGCACGAGATAGCGCCCGATCCCGACGAGCGCGGTTGCCGACAGGTACACCGCCTGCTGCAGGACCAGTCCGCTGCCGGGACGGAACGCGTCCAGCGCGCCGACCGCGGCCGACGTGACCAGCCAGCCGGCGACCATGGTGGCCGCGCTCTTCAGATGGCCGGCCAGGCCCGGCCGTCCGTGGCCGAACGAGACGCGGGCGTGCAACTCGGTGGCGAGCACGGTGGAGGCGACGGTGGTCAGCGCGTTCGCCGCCATCCACGGGATCCACTGCGCGAGCAGGACCAGTGCCGCGGAGGCCGCCAGCGTGACCCCGCAGCCCAGCCCGGCGAAGCGCCCGAAGGCCGCCGCGTGCCGACGGACGAGTCTCAGGCTATTCATGGTGACCCCCTCCCTGACCGCTGCCCCCGGCGGGGACGTCGTCTTCATGCGGCAGAGCGTGACCGACCACGGATTCAGCGCGGTTTCAGATTGTTCTCAGGGGAGCCCGCCCACTGAAACAGCGAGGCTCGCCCGCTGAAACCGGGAGGCCCGCTCGCTGAAACCGGAGCCGCGGGACGACGCCGAGGGCACACCGGCGCGCACCCACGGACATTGACGGGAATAGACAGAGCTGTCTACCTTGTTGCCCGGCAACACAGACAGACCTGTCTACTCACCGCCGCGCAGACAGCCCAGGACTCCGATGATCCACGTCTTCGTCCTCGCGAAGGGCCTCCGATGAACCCCGTCGAATCATCCGACCGCACCACGACGTCGAGCCGCCCCATACCTCCCCGGGCCGCGTTCTACGTCCTCGCCTCCATCGTGATCTCCCTTCTCGCCGCCTCCAGCGCACCCACCCCGCTCTACGCCGCCTACCAGGCCGAATGGGGATTCACCCCCATCACCACCACGGTCGTGTTCGGCATCTACGCGATCGCCGTCCTGTCGAGCCTGCTGGTCTTCGGAAAGCTCTCCGACCACGTCGGTCGCCGTCCGGTCCTGATCGGCGCGATCGCGGCGCAGGCCGTGGCGATGGTGGTGTTCTCCACCGCCGGCGGGGTCGACGAGCTGCTCCTCGCCCGCGTCATCCAGGGCCTGTCGACCGGAGCCGCGCTGGGCGCGGTCGGGGCCGCGATGATGGACATCGACCGGCCGCGCGGCACGATGGCGAACGCCTTCGTCCCCGGCCTGGGCACCGCGACCGGCGCCCTGGTCAGCGGTTTCGTCGTGCAGTACCTGCCCGCTCCGACCCACGCGATCTACCTCGGCCTGCTCGCCGTGTTCGTCCTCCAGGCGATCGCCGTCTCGCTCATCGACGAGACCGTCGCCCGTGAGCGCGGCGCCCTGGCCAGCCTGGTGCCCGAGATCAAGCTCCCGCGCACGGTCCGCGGCGCCGTCCTGGCGGCCGCTCCCGTCATCTTCGCCGTCTGGGCACTCGCCGGGTTCTACGGTTCCCTCGGCCCCGCCCTGGTCCGCTCCCTGGTCGGCTCCAGCTCCGCCGTCTACGGCGGCCTCGGCCTCTTCGTCCTCGCGATCGTCGCGGCCATGTCCGTCCTCGCCCTGCGCAAGGCGCAGACCACCACGGTGATGTACACCGGCATCGGCGCACTCGTCGCCGGCGTGGCGCTCACGCTGCTGGCCATCCACCAGAGCTCGCCCACCCTGTTCTTCGTCGGCACGGCCGTGGCCGGCCTCGGCTTCGGCAGCGGCTTCCAGGGCGGCATCCGCACCGTGCTTCCGCTGACCCGGCCGCACGAGAGCTCCGGCGTCCTGTCCCTGCTCTTCGTCACCTCCTACCTCGGCATGGGCATCCCCTCCGTCGTCGCGGGCATCCTGGTCGTCCACGGCGGAGGCCTGATCCAGACCTCGGAGGAGTACGGCGCACTGGTCATCGTCCTCGCGCTGCTGGCCCTCGTGGCTCTGCTGCTGCGCGGCAGGCCGCAGCCCGTCCGCGGGCTGACAGTGGCCTCCGGACCCGCGGTCACCGGACGTCGGCCGGAGGCGGAGAACGCGGAACGCGTGTCCTGAACCGTTGCTCACTACACTGACGCAGACACGACGAGTGATCGGGATGCGCGTGCAAGACGAAGCGCCAGGGACGACCGCGTCGTCCATCAACGGCTCCGCGAACGGCTCCACCAACGACCCCATGACCGGGCAGACCGAGTGCCCGAAGGGATCGCACGGTCCGCTGCGTGCCTTCCTTGAGACCGAGACCGGCAGCGCCGCGGTCCTGCTGAGTGCGGTGGTCGCCGCGCTCGTCTGGGCCAACGCCGCCCCGGACTCGTACGAGTCGGTGTGGCGGACGGCGATGTCGTTCCGTATCGGTTCGGAAGGCGTGTCCCTGGATCTGCGCGAGTGGGTCAACAGCGGGCTGATGGCGCTTTTCTTCTTCATCGTCGGGCTGGAGGCCCGCCGGGAGTTCGACCTGGGTGAACTGCGTGAGCGCCGGCGCGTGATGCTCTCGGCGGTCGCGGGCGTCAGCGGCATGCTCGTACCCGTCGCGATCTATCTCGCCATCAACGCCGGCGAGAGCTCGGTGCACGGGTGGGGCGCGGCCATGTCCACCGATACGGCCTTCGCCCTCGGCATGCTGGCTGTCTTCGGCTCGCGGCTGCCGAGCGGGCTGCGCGTCTTCCTGCTCACCGTGGCGGTCGCCGACGACTTCCTGGCCCTGGCCGTCATCGCCTTCGCCTACAGCGGCTCGGTCTACCTGCCCGCGCTGTTGACGGCGGTCGGCATCTTCGCTGTCCTGCTCGCGGTGCGCAGCGCCGGTGTACGCAACGGCGCGGTGTACGCGGTGCTGGGCATCGCGCTGTGGGGCGCGCTGCTGCGGTCGGGGGTCGACCCCGTGGTCAGCGGCCTGGCCATGGGCCTGCTCACGTACGCCCATCCCGCCGAGCGGAGTGCGCTGGAACGGGTCAGCCGGCTCTTCCTGGGCTTCCGGGAACAGCCGACGCCCGAGCTGGAACGCACCCTGCGCCGCGGCCTGGCCACCGCGCTGTCGCCCAACGAGCGCCTCCAGCGGATGTTCCACCCCTGGACGAGCTACGTCATCGTGCCGCTCTTCGCCCTGGCCAACTCCGGCATCACGATCAGCGCCCACGCACTCAAGGAAGCCTTCACC
This sequence comes from Streptomyces sp. NPDC001002, assembly GCF_053599215.1. Classification (NCBI taxonomy): domain Bacteria; kingdom Bacillati; phylum Actinomycetota; class Actinomycetes; order Kitasatosporales; family Streptomycetaceae; genus Streptomyces; species Streptomyces sp. NPDC001002. The sequence goes on from NZ_JBSFLV010000040.1 coordinate 31,519, forward strand.
TCACCCATCACGCTCGGCATCCTCCTCGGCTACGTCGTGGGTAAACCGGTGGGCATCCTCGGCGCCACCTGGATCGCCTCCCGTCTCGGCCGGGGGCGGCTGCGCCCGGCGGTCGGCTGGGGCGCGGTCACCGCGGGCGGAACCCTCGCCGGCGTCGGCTTCACGGTGTCCCTCCTGATCGCCACGCTCGCGTTCGACGGACCACGGCTGGAACAGGCGAAGATCGGCATTCTGGCGGCCGTCGTTGCCTCCTTCCTGATCACCTGGGTGGTGACGTGGGTCATCGCGCTGCTGCCCGGGCCGGCCCGCACCCGCGCCCTGCTCGGCCGGGGCCAGCCCATCGTCGATCTCAGCGAGCCCGTCGACACCGCACGCGACCACGTGCGCGGACCGCTGGACGCGCCGGTGACCGTGGTCGAGTACGGGGACTACGAGTGCCCGTACTGCGGCCTCGCGGAACCGGTGGTCCGCGAACTGCTCGCCGACTTCGGGGACGATCTGCGCTACGTCTGGCGGCACCTGCCCCTCACGGACGTCCACCCCAACGCCCAACTAGCCGCCGAAGCAGCCGAAGCGTCGGCTCTGCAGGACCGCTACTGGGAGATGCACGACATCCTCATGGCCCATCAGGGAGATCTGCGGCTGAAGGATCTGCTGGCCTACGCCGAGCAGATCGGACTCGATGTGGACGCCTTCCGGCGGGATCTGCGGATGCGCGCCGGCGCGGAGCGGGTGGCCGACGATGTCGAGTCCGCGGATCTGAGCAGCGTCTCGGGCACACCGACGTTCTTCGTGAACGGCAAACGGCACTACGGCGCGTACGACGTCGCCTCCCTGTCCGCGGCCGTGCGGGCGGCGCGGGCCCGGGCGGCGCTCGCGGAGATTGAGTAGACCTGTCTGGTCACGAGTTAGACTTGACCTATCTGTCGAGAAGGTGAGCGGCATGGCGAAGACGCGGACCGCGCAGGCTCCGACGGCACGGGAGCGACTGCTCTCGGCCGCGGGCGAACTGTTCTACGCCGAGGGTGTGCAGACGGTCGGGATCGACCGGATCATCGAGCACGCCGGGGTGGCCAAGGCCTCGCTCTACAACACCTTCGGCGGCAAGGAGCAGCTCATCCGCGCGTATCTGGAGTCACGTCACGCCTCGGTGACCCGTCGGCTGTTGCGCGCCATCGACCGCGTCGACGACCCGCGCGACAAACTTCTGGCGGTCTTCGAGGCACAGAGCGAGCTGTTCGCCCAACCCACTTATCACGGCTGCGCCTTCGTGTCCGCCAGCGCGGAGGCCAAGCAGGGCAGCGCCATCGAAGAGACCACCGACGCCTACCGCGCCGCCATCCGGACCCTGTTCACCGAACTCGCCCGGAACGCCGGCGCCTCCGAACCGGAGTCGCTGGCCCGCCAGTTGCACCTGTTGTACGACGGAGGCGGGCTGTCGGCCCGGATGGACCGGGACCCCTCGGCGGGCGCGACCGCCCGGGCGGCGGCGTCGGTCCTGATCGACGCGGCTCTGCCCAAGCGCGTATGACTCGGGCGCCGCACAAGGGCGTTGTCACTCGGCCAGCGCGCCGGCGAGTTCCTCGGTGGCGTGGACGAGTGCGGTGTCCCGTTCGCTGAGCAGGCGCGGGATGGCGCCGCCGTGGGCGTGCACCGCGCGGCGGGCCGCGGACTCCCACTCGACGTAATTGTCCTGGTGGCTGCGGAGTTTGGGGTAGGCGGCGGCCGTGGTGCCCCACTGCCGGGCGCCGGCGATGTTCCGCAGCAGGTGGAGGATCTGCACCCGGCAGGTGACCTGTGGGCGCTGGGCGAGGTCCCACAGGAAGGGGACTGTGACGGCCGTGGCCTGGCCGACGACGAAGCCGTACTGACAGATGCGGTTCTGCAACCGGTCGAGGCCGGTGGTGGCGGCGGCCGGGTCGCCGGAAGCGATGGCGGCGAGCAGGAAGGGGATGGCGGCGGCGGAGCCGGTGGCGTCCTTGATGTCACGCCAGGGCACATGCCCGACGTCCCCGAGTGTCGCGGACGGTTCGCCTCTCTTCTCAAGTGCGGTCATCGCTGCGGGTGTTCGCCGTTCCGTCATCTCAGGTGCGGGGCCGGGTGGGCAGCATGGCCCAGACGGTCTTGCCCGTGGGGGCGCTTCGGGTCCAGCCCCAGTGCTCGGACAGAGCCTCGACGAGGTGCAGTCCGCGGCCGTGCTCCTGGAGCGGGCCGGTCGCCGACGGGTATCGGGGCAGGCTGCGGCTGCGGTCGGTCACGGCGCACACGAGGTGGGCGGGGCGGAGGGTGAGCTTCAGCCACACTTCGGGGGCCGTCTCCTCGCCCGGATTGTCGGCGAGGGTGTCCCGCACGGCTCCGGCGGCCAGTTCGGTGACGATGGTCAGCGCGTCCTCACGGCAGCGGTCCAACTGCCAGTCGTCAAGGGTGCGTTCGACGAACTCGCTGGCCTGGACGCGCCCTTGGTCGGTGCCGGAGAGGCGGAGCGTGGCGGTCTTCGGTGCGTTGCGCGGAGGGACACCGGCGGGTGCGGTCCGCTCCGCGGGCGACACGGACGGGCCCAACGAGGGTGCTGCGTGTGCGGGCAACGGCACGGCGCCTCCCTGAGGTGATGTCAGGACCGGGCGTCGACACGGAGGTTGACGCCTTGGTTATTATCCACGACGAGAGCGACTCTGTGCAATTTCACGAGAAATTGCGTACGAGTCAAGGGAGTCGACGTCACGCGAAACGTGTCTGACCTGTGGTCGGCGGGTGGTCGCTGTGGCGGAACACGTGCAAGGAGAGTGCTGTGGCAGCAGTTCCCAACGGAGTGCGAGCGAGTTCACTGGGCGTCCACTGGATCAAGAGCCGCCACAGCAATGCCGAGGGCAACTGTGTGGAGGTCGCCGCCCTGGCCGAGGGAGGTGTCGCGCTGCGCAACTCCCGTGATCCGCACGGCCCGGCGCTGATCTACACACCGGCCGAGCTGGCCGCGTTCCTGGCCGGCGCAAAGGACGGCGAGTTCGACCACCTGCTGTGAGATCTCCGGCCGACGGATGCGCCGACGGTGGCCGGAATGCGATAATGCGAGCTGTCGTCCCCTGCCCACCGGGAGCCAGGATGCCCTCCGAGTCACCGCGCGTCTCCCGCCTCGAACCGTATCTGAATCGCACCGAGCCCGCCCCGACCTTGCTGAAGATGCTGGTCGGGGTCCAGTTGGCGGGCATCCGCGAGGACGCCGGATACGCGCAGGAACAGGCGGCCCGCACAGTGGGGTTCAGCCCGGCGAAGCTGTCCCGCATCGAAGCCGGCAAGGGACGCAAGCCGCCGACCGAAGCCGATGTCCGCGCCCTCCTGGAGCTGTACAAGACGGAGGACTACGAGACCTCGGTCCTGCTGCAGCTGTTGCGCCGGGCCGGTGAGCCGGGTTGGTGGCAGCGCTTCGACAAGCGGCTGATGCCGGAATGGTTCGACCGGCTCGTGGGACTCCAGGAGGCGGCCGCCGCCATCCGTACGTTCGAGATCCAGTACGTTCCCGGACTGCTGCAGACTCCCGCGTACACCCGCGCCGTCGTGGAGCGTGGGCTGCCCTCGGCTCCGGCCCGCGAGATCGAGCGCCGGGTCGAACTGCGCATGCGGCGCCGTGAGTTGCTGGAGCGAGGGAACGCGCCGCAGCTGTGGGCGGTCGTCGACGAGTCGGTGCTGCTGCGTGTGCTTGGCAGCCCTGAGGTGATGCGCGAGCAACTGCAGCACCTGGTGGCGATGGCCCAACTGCCGCATGTGACGGTCCAGATCGTGCCGCTCGACGTCACGAACGCCTCCGCGCCGAACATCCCGGTCACCTATCTGCGCTTCGGCGGCCTCGACCTGCCCGACGTGGTCTATCTGGAGCAGATCAGAAGCGCCACGTTCCTGGAGGATCGCGACGAGACGGAGGAGTACCGGGTGGTGCTGGACCGGCTCGCGGACGAGGCGCTCAACCCGCGCGAATCGCTGGCCCGCCTCCGGGAGACCGTGGAGAGCCGGTACCCGGAAGCCTGACCAGGGGCGAGGCGTGACCGCGGAAGTCGCCGCCTGGCCCTGGGGAGTCGCCGCCTAGCGGAGTTGGCCCACTCCGCCGAACTCGATCCATTCCTGGGTGAGTTGACGTGGTGCCACCTCGCTGTCGGGGCGCCAGGTGGAGACCTCCACCAGCCCCGGGTCGAGGATCTCCATCCCCTCGAACCACTCCGCGACGTCCTTCTGCTCGCGCACCCGGCCCCAGTGTCCCTGGGTCGCCTGGTCCATGAAGTCGGTGACGAACTTCCGCACCTCGGCGTCCTCGCTGACCAGCTGACACATCACCAGACAGCTGCCGGGCGCGAGCTGTTCGACGACCCGGCCGATCACCGAGAGCGGTCCCTCGGTGTCGCTGTCGGGGATGCAGTGGAAGACCGAGTTGAAGAGCACCGCGACCGGCTGCGAGAAGTCGATCAGCCGCTGGGTGTCGGGGTGGGAGAAGATCTGTTCGGTCTCGCGCAGGTCGGCCTGGATGACCGCGGTGCGTTCGTTCTGCTCCAGCAGGGCGCGGCCGTGGACCAGAACCATCGGGTCGTTGTCCACGTACACCACGCGCGAGGCCGGATCGATACCCTGCGCCACCTGGTGCACGTTGTCCTGGGTCGGCAGGCCTGAGCCGTGGTCGAGGAACTGCCGGATGCCGTACTCCCCCGCGAGCGTCCTGACCACCCGTTGGAGGAAGCGCCGGTTGTTCAGCGCCAGCGCGCGAGTGCTGGGCACCACCTTGTCCAGTTCCTCGCAGGCGGCCCGGTCGACGGCGTAGTTGTCCTTGCCGCCGAGATAGTGGTCGTACATCCGCGCGGCCGTCGGTACCGTGGCATCGATCTTGGTGGACAACCGCTTCTCGGACTCCATCGTCTCCCCCAGTTCCGCACCGCCCCGACGGACCGACCGCCGGACCCACCATCCTAGAGAAACGGCAGTTGGTGCAGCCACCCCCTTGATCCGGTCAGCCCGAACGAGGAGGCCGTCGGGCGATGGCGCCGGTGCACGCCGCTTCCTGGGCGGCCAAGACCTCGTCGCCGTGTTCGAACGCCCATGCTCCGACGGCGTCGATGGGCGCGAGCAACGTCCGTCCCAGCGCGGTGAGTTCGTACTCGACCTAGCGTCGTCCCGAACAGTCCCGAACAGTCGTAGCGGGTACGGAGAGGGATCGCGTGATGAGAATCGGCGTGCTGGGAACGGGCAACATGGCGGACGCGCTCGCCACCCACTGGGCGCGGGCGGGGCACGAGGTGACGGTCGGCGGACGGGACGTGGGCAGGGCGGAGCGGCTCGCGGGGCGTATCGGGTACGGCGCGAGGTCAGGCGGACTGCGGGCGGCGGCCGAGTTCGGTCAAGTGGCGCTGGTCGCGCTGCCGTTCGGCGCGGCGGTCGATGTGGTGCGTGAGTTGCGGGAGGCATTGGACGGCAAGGTGCTGGTCGACTGCGTCAATCCGGTCGGGCCGGGGTTCCGGCTCCTGACCGAGGGCGGCCCTTCGGCCGCACGGCAGTTGGCCGTGGCGGCACCGGGAGCCCATGTGGTCAAGGCGTTCAACCTCTGTCACGAGGACGTGTGGCGGATGCGCCCGCCCGTCTTCGACGGTCGGCCCCTGCTCGTACCGCTCTGCGGGGACGACGAGGTTGCCCTCGCGTGCGTGCGCGAGTTGGTTCGGGACGTCGGCTGCTCGCCCGTGGCCGGCGGCGGTCTCGAAAGGGCGGGGCTGCTGGAGGCGACCGCGGCCCTATTCATCGCCCTGTGGGTGGGCGAGGGAGCGGACGTCCAGGCAATTGCGCCTCCGCTGGCCTTTGCGGCCGGTCCCGTTGATTGAGCGGGATGAGGAAAGTGGACTAGACATTTGTGGCCTAGACAATTAACGCCGTTTGACCCGTCGCACGGCGGCCGGAATAAGGCATTCCGAAGAGCCGGTCGACCTCGGCGCACATTTACGCACCGAGACCGACCGGCCTCGCGACTACCCAATTGTCATATGCCAGAAGGCGTTTATATCTCCAGGCCGGACTCAAGGCGCTTGAGGTGGTGTCTGGCCAGTGCCAGATTGCTGCGCCCGCGGTCCAGTGCCAGATACAGGAAGAGGGAGCCGCTCGTCTGCGTGAGCGGCCTGATCAGGTGGTACTGCCGACCGAGGGTGATGAGGATGTCCTCGATCTCGTCGTCCAGGTTGATGGACTTCAGGGTCCGCTGCTTCGCGCGCACGACCTCGGTGTTGCCCGCCCCCGCGACCTCCAGGTCGAGATTCGGCCCACCGCCCAGCACGCCGAGCGTCATGCCGCTCTCGTAGTCGACCAGGGACACCCCCAGGGCCCCGTCGATAGTCATCGCTTCCTTGAGTGTCGCCTCAATGTTCACGTGGTGCCTCGTTTCCTTCACGACCGGGCAAGACTGAGGATCTCGCCCCGAAAACGGTCTCAATGCGAGCCGTGCGGGATCAGACAACACCATTCTTTGGTCAGTGTTGCGATAGTTGGCAAATAAAGTAGTCTGCTCGCCAGAGTGACTGAAGGGGGGCCCTTTGTCATCGCTCGACGCTGCGCTCAGCCGTGCCCTGAACACGCCCGGTATCAGCGGAGCCGCACTGCTCGACGCCGTCACCGGCCTCTCCTACGCGGAGCTGGGCGAGGTGGGCGCCGGTCGGGATTCCTGCGAGATAGCGGAACTCGCCCGTACCCGGCTCGCGCGGGCGGGCGCGTCGGGCGACCTGGAGAACGTCATCGTGACGACCTCCACCCAGCACATCGTGACGATCCAACTCCCTCGGCAGGGCGATCCCTTGCTGCTGTGTGCGACCGTGGACCGTGAACGCACCAACCTCACCTGGGCGCTGCGCGAACTGACCCGGTACGCCGACGAGTTGCTCGCATGAGCGAGGGTCCCTCGCAGCCGCGCACCGATTCCCGGAACATCCCCGCACTGCTGTCGGCGCTGCGGAGTCAGGCCCGTTCCTGCACCGTGGTCGTCGCCGGCTCCCCGGGCGGCTCGATCCATGTGCGCGACGGCCTCGTGGTCGCGATGGAGACCCCTGGCGCGCCGAGCGTCGAAGGCCTGCTCCTCAGGTCCGGCCGGATCAGCGAGGAGGCATGGTCGTCGGTCCGCGCCGCCGACACCTCGCACGAACATCTCGCCGCCGAGCTGGTGCACCGGGGACTCGTCGGCGCCGGCGAACTCGAAGTCGTCAGCCTGAGCGCGCTGTTCGACGCCGCGTTCGCGCTCTCCCTCGCCACACCCGACAGTTGGGAGGTCACCGATCCCGTACCGACGCTGTACCGCAACACCGGGGTCACCCCCGAGCGACTCCTCGGCGAGGTGTCGCGCCGTGTCAACCTCCTTGCCGGAGAACCCGGTTCGGTGGCGGCGCTCGCCCGCACACGCGTGGAGACGGCGTCCGCCGCCGACCTCCCCGGAGCGGTCGGCACGCTCCCCGCTCGGCACCAGGACGTCCTGGCCCACGCGGACGGCCGCAAGACAGCGCGGGACATCGCCTTCGCGCTGGGCCGGGGTCTGTTCGCCGTGATGATGGATCTACGGCACCTGCTGGACCGCGGACTCGTCCGACCGCGCACGCCCTCGCCCGCCACCAGACCGAGTACGGCGGCCCGCGGCGCACCCTCCGCGTCGACGCCCGCCGCACCCGCTCCCGTATCGCTCCCGCGTCGCCGCCCCGGCCGCACCGCTTCGCCGGCGCATCGGCCTCAGGACTGAACCGTCCGCCCGCAACAGGAAGAAGACGCCATGAGCGACCCAGTGATCGACCTTCTCACCGCCCTGCGGGAGAACGTCATGGGCGTCACCGAAAGCACTCTGGCCACCGTCGACGGGCTCGTCGTCGCCAGTGACGTCAACAAGACCCACCCCGAGTCCATGGCCGCGGTGGCGGCGGCGACGCTCTCCCTCGGCCACCGGCTCGCCGACCAGGGCGGCACCGGACAGCTCCGCGAGATCAGCGCGCGCTGCAGCACCGGCCATGTCATCGTGACGGCCGTCGGCGACCGGGCGCTGCTCGCGGTCGTGACGGACGAGGGCCTGGATCAGGCTGCCTTCCGCCGCGAGATCCCGGCCGTCACGGCGGAACTGCGCCGGCACCTCGACAAGGACGTCTCCTCCTGACACCGGCGCGGGTCAGTGCGGGCCGGTCCGCCCCGGCTCGGCCTCGCCCACCAGCTTCTCGTAGCCCGCGAGTCGCACGCACACCGTCACCGCGAAGGCGACCTGTCCGACCTCGTCGGCGGTCGGGAAAGTGGGCGCGATCCGGATCACGCTGTCCCGGGGGTCCTCGCGATGGGGGTGGGTGGCTCCGGCGGGCGTCAGCGCGATGCCGGCCTCGCTCGCCAGCCGTACGACCTCCCGCGCGCAGCCTTCCAGGACGTCGAGCGTGATGAAGTAACCGCCCTTGGGCCGCGCCCAGTCGGCGAGTCCGGTGCCGTCGAGCTGCTCGGTGAAGACGCGGTCCACGGTGTCGAACTTGGGCCGCAGGATCTCGCGGTGCTTGAGCATGTGGCGGCGCACTCCGTCGGTGTCCTTCAGGAACAGCACGTGCCGGAGCTGGTTGACCTTGTCGGGTCCGATGGACCGCTTCGCGCTGTACCCGCGCAGCCAGTCGACGTTGGCCGGCGAGGAGCCGAAGAAGGCGACCCCGGCACCGCCGAACGTGATCTTCGAGGTGGAGCCGAAGACGAACGCGCGATCCGGATGACCGGCCTCCGCGCACGCCGTGAGGATGTCGGCGACCCCGGTCTCCTCGTCGGTGAGGTGGTGCACCGCGTAGGCGTTGTCCCAGAAGATGCGGAAGTCGGCGGCGGCCGTGGGCATCTCGGCGAGGCGTCGGGCGGTGTCGTCGCTGTAGGTGATGCCGGAGGGGTTGCTGTACTTGGGCACGCACCAGATGCCCTTGATCCGCGGGTCGGTGCGGACGAGGTCCTCCACGACCTCCATGTCCGGGCCCGTCTCCGTGAGCGGTACGGGGATCATGTCGATGCCGAACCGCTCGCACAGGTCGAAGTGGCGGTCGTATCCGGGCACGGGACACAGGAACGCGATACGGCCCTCGTCGACCCAACGTCCTTGCGCGCCCGGCAGGGTGGTGCCCAGGAGGGCGTGGACGACGCAGTCGTGCATGAGTTCCAGGCTGGAGTTGCCGACGGCGAGCAGCCGGTCCGTCGGCACGTCGAGCAACGGGCTGAAGATCTCCCGCAGTTCACGCAGGCCCAGCGGGGCGCCGTAGTTGCGGCAGTCGGTGCCGTCGGCGGCCGTGTACCGGTCGCCGGGCAGGGACAACAGCTCGGCGGAAAGGTCGAGTTGTTCGGGCGAGGGCTTGCCCCGGCTCAGGTCCAGGGACAGCTTGCGGTCGCGGAGATCGGCGTAGTCACGGCGTGCCTGTTCGAGGTGTGCGGCGAGGGTGGCGGGGTCTGCGGGCGTCGGCATGGTGCTCTTTCCGGAGGGCGAGCGGAGTTCGGGGCGGCCTGTGGGTGGGCCTGCGGTGAACCTAACAAGTGGCGGCCGCCCGGCTCACCGGATTTGCGCCCGGACGCGCGAGGTTGACGAATCCCCGCACCTCACTTGACCCGGGCGGCGATGATGCGCGCGCACTCCAGGGACTCGGTGTGCGAGGTGTCCACCTCCAGGTCGTACTCCACGCCCCGGTGGACCGACTCCGCCTGAGCGGCGGCCATCCCCCGCACCCGGTCCCCGCGCGCGATCTCGCGGCCCGCGGCGATGTCGGCGTCGCACTGCACGCCGACCCACAGCACGACCAGCCCCTCGAAGGCCGTGCGCCACTCCTCCTGGGAGGCCGCCCCGCCGAGGAAGACGTCGTCCACGACGATCCGGGCGCCCGCGCGGACCGTCGCGGCGACGCCCGACCGCCAGGCCGCCTGCAGGGTCCGGAACTCCGGGCCCACGATCACCCCGCCGTCCGGCGCGAACTCGATGCCCGCGGCCGAGGTGGTCAGGGACGCGGGCATCGAGTCGACCAGCGCGTCCACCCCGAACGCCAGCCACGGCTGGGGCAGCACCGCCTGCAGGCACCGTACGATCCCGGACTTGCCGGAGCTGGAGCCGCCGTTCAACACGATCACCTGAGTCGTCATCGCGCCACAGTAGGACGGGCCGCGCGACGACCCGGCGGTATTTTCCCATGGTTCCGCCGGCCTACGGGTGGCGACGGCGTCCGCGGGCAACCTGAGCGGTCGAGAACGCCAGGACGACGCCGACGGCGAGCGCGCCGGTCGCCAGGGCCCGGGAGGGGCGCTCGGCGAAGTACGCCCCGAAGCTGAGCCGGGAGCCCACGGAGGCGAACGACAGCACCGAGCCGGCCGACAGCGCGGATCCGATGGACAGCACGCTGGTGGCGGAGCCGAGGGAGAGGAGGGAGGCGGCGGACCCGACCGACAACGCGGAGGCGGCCGACCCGATCGACAGCACCGAGGAGGCGGAGCCGATGCACATGAACGAGTCCACCGAGCCGATGGACAGCACCGAGTTCTTCGAACAGAGGGAGAGCCGGGAACCGGAGCCGGGGCGGCCGCCGGCTGTTTGGGATCGAACGGATCGCGTCATGGACAGATCTTCTCAGTGCGGGGCGCGCTCGGCCCTGGTTGTTGACCCATCGTTCCGGTCATGTATGCCGTGGGGACGACGGACTCGGGTCCGACACGTGTCCGATGTCCCTGGCCATACCGGCCGAGACGGCAGCGACGACGTGAGCAAGGTGGTGGACAGCTGTGACCGGGCATGACCTGGACGGAGCCCTGCGGGTGGCCGTGGAGTTGGCCGAGTGGGCGTCGGACGCGATCCGCGGCGGGAACGGCGGTGCCGGTGGCCCGGTCCGGCAGAAGGCGAGCCCGGCGGACATCGTGACGGACACGGACGAGGCCGTGGAGACGCACGTCCGGTCGGTGCTGCGGCGGGAGTACCCGGAGTGGGGCATCGACGGCGAGGAGTACGGCGCCCAGGAGGGCGCGTCCGGCGCGCCGCACTGGGTGATCGACCCCGTGGACGGTACGACCAACTACGCCCACGGGCTCGGCTGGTGCTCCTTCTCGCTGGGCCTGGCGGAGCCGGACGGCTCACCGCTGCTGGGCGTGGTGGCGGACCCCTGGCGGCGTGAGGTGTTCACGGCGGTCCGGGGCGGCGGCGCCCACCTCAACGGCGTCCCGATCCACGCGGCGGACCACACGACGCTGACCGGCCATGTCTTCATGACGGAGTGGGCGGCACACGCGCACTGGCCCGGCCTGGACACCCTGCTCGCGCGGCTCTCGGCCCGCCTCTGCACGGCCCGCGTCATGGGCTCGACCGCCCTCTCCCTGGCCCAGGTCGCGGCAGGCCGCGCGACGGCCGCCGCGATCGGCGAGTTCCACCCGGTGGACGGCTTGCCCGCTCTCCTCATCGCCACCGAGGCGGGCGCGGTGGCGGTGCCCCAACTCCCGTCCTACGACGAGCCGTTGCTCTTGGTCGCACCGGGAGCGGCCGAGGAGGCCCTGGAGTTGTGGAGCGAGACGGTCGGCCGGGAGGGCGCCGGGGCCTAGCGGGCGGGGACGACGGGCCGATGGAGCTCACTGGTCCCCGACCGGTTTGAGGAGCCGGTCAGGGGCCCTTCCGGAGTCCGGGAGCAACCCCGAAGAGGGGCGCGGCGTCCGACCATGCGCCAAGCCGTGCCCGCGCGGGAAAAGATGTCCTCGTGTCGATGATCGTCGTACTCGGCGCCGCCCTCGGCGGCCTGCAGACAGCCCTGCTCCTGGCCCAGGACGGCCATGACGTGACCGTCCTCGAACGCGATCCGCAGCCACCGCCGACGGACCCGGAGGCGGGGTGGTCCCAGTGGGAGCGCCCCGGCATCCCCCAACTGCGCCTCGTCCATCTCCCGCTCGCCAGCTGGCTTCAGCAGGCCGAGTCGCAGCTGCCGGACCTGGTGGAGCGGATGACCGCTGCCGGCGCGGTGCGCATGAACGTGGTGGCGCCCGAGCCCGGTCTGGACGGCAGGCTGCGCGCGGACGACGCGCGGTTCGACACCCTCGCCGCCCGGCGTCCGCTCCTGGAGTCCGCGGCTCTCCACGCGGCCGAGGCGGCCGGCATCCGGATCCGGTGGGGTGTCAGCTGGCTCGGGCTGCGCGCCACCGAAGGCGGTCGGGTACCGCACGTGACCGGCGTGGAGACGACCGTGGGCGGGATGCCGGCGGATCTGGTCGTCGACTGCACCGGGCGCAGGTCCCGGCTCCCCGCCCGACTGCGGGAGATCGGCGTGCCGGGGGCGTTGGAGGAGTCCGGCGAGCGCGGATTCACGTATCACAGCCGCTACTTCCGCTCCCCAGACGGCGCCCTGCCCGCCGACACGTTCCCGCTGGTCGTCGAGCACGGCTCGCTCGGTCTCCTGCGCATCCCCGCCGACCACGGCACGTACTCGCTGGGCCTCATCAGCCGCACCGACGACCACGAACTGCGCGAGCTGCTGCGCGACGAGGCCGCGTGGACGGCGGCGGTACGCCTGTTCCCGGGCGCGGGTCCGTGGCTGGCGGGACGGCCCATCACCGACGGAGTACAGACCATGGCCCGCCTCACCCACCGCAGGCGGACTCTGTACGACGTCGAACAGCCCCTCGTGACCGGGCTGGTGGCGATCGGGGACGCCTGGGCCCTCACCGTGCCGACGGTCGGGCGCGGTCTGGCGATGAGCCTGCACCACAGCGTCATCCTGCGCGATCTGCTGCGCGAGCGGACGGGCACGGGCGACCCGGCGGACTTCGCGGCGGCGTTCGGCAGGGCGACGAACGACGGGCTGGGACGGGCGTACCGGCAGACCGTCGCCTACACCCGGCACCGGCTCGCCGAGATGGACGCGCACGAGGCCGGCCGGCCCTACGAGCACCCCGACTGGGTCCGCGCCCGGGCCCTGGGACGGCTGGCCCAGCGTGACCCGGACGCCCTGCGCGCCGAACGGGCCGCGGCGCATCTGCTGCCCGGTGCGCACGAGGAACTGCGCGCCCCCTCGCTCACCGACGCCGTCGCCCGCCTGGTGACCGAGGCGAAGGGCCTCATGCCGCCGGGCCCCTCACGCGCGGAACTCCTCGACGCCCTCACCTCCTGACCGGCGGGCCTGGCGTGGTCATACTGTGCGCATGCGTCTCGGGGTGGTCGTCGCGGTCCTCTACTGCGTGCAGTTCAGCCGGGAGTTGAGCGACGCCGAGGTCGAGCGGATCGCGCGCATGATCCTGGAACGGCCCTTCTACGACCTCACCGCCGAGGAGCAGTACGAGGACATCGAGGCGGCTGTCACGGCAGCGTCCTGGGAGGACGATCTGTCCTGGCAGCCGCATGACGAACCGTCCGTCCGGGACTTCCTGCGGCGACTGCTGGCGCACCTGGACGCGCAACGGCCTTGGCAGGAGCCGCCGTTCCGCGATCTCGGCCTCGACCGCTGGGCGGAGTTCAAGTCCGGTGCGCTGCTGGCCAGGGTGCGGCTGTACGCCCCCTCGCAGGACCGGCTGCACGCGCGTCTGCGTACCGTGCCGGGTGATCCGGAGGGGCTGCGGGCGGTGGTGCTGCGGCTGCGGTCCGGGGACGAAGTCGCCCTCGTGGCACCGCCGTTGCCGGACGGGTACGACGCGGAGCTGAGGGCGGCGGCGCCCCATCGGACCGCGGCCGAGGTGATCGAGGCGTTCCTCACCCATACGGGATACGAGCGCGAGCGCGTGTCTCCGGTGGCGCGGCGGAGGCCGTGGGGACGGGGCCGGCGCTGAGCGACTCGCCCGCGCCGGGGTCTGGCAGTCGGTGCGCTCAGCTCGGGCGAGGGTGCAGTCGGGCCGTCATGACTGCCACGTCGTCGTCCGCTCGGTCCGCGTCGAGGTGGGTGAGGATCTCGTCGAGGACCGCGGTCACGTCCTGGCCGGGGCGCAGGTGCAGGTGGGCGAGGCGGGACAGGGAGGCGTCGATGTCCTCGCCACGGCGTTCGACGAGTCCGTCGGTGAACATCACCAGGGTGTCGTCGGGGGCGAGGGCGAGGCTGGTGGTCTCGTAGTCGGCGAAGCCCGTGCCGAGCGGTGGGCCGACGGGCAGGGTGATGAGCTCGCCGGTGCCGTCGCGGTGGAAGACGGCGGGCGGCAGATGGCCCGCGGTGGCGAAGGCGGCCGTGCCGCGCGCGGGGTCCACCAGGGCCAGCAGGCAGGTCGCGGGGCGGCGGTTGCCGTCCTTGGACATGGCCGCGTCCATCTGACGCAGGATGCGATGCGGGGGCAGGTCGGTGGAGGCGACGTAGCGCAGCATCGAGCGGTAGGCGTTCATGTCGACCGCCGCGTCCAGGCCATGCCCTATGACGTCGCCGATCACCAGGAGCGTGCGGCCGTAGTGCAGGCGTACGGTCTCGAACCAGTCCCCGCCGACCACGGCGTTGCTGCCGGTCGGCAGGTAGCGGGTGGCCATGTCGAGGTTGGGGTGGGGGCGGCTGGGTTCGGCGAGCAGGACCTCCTGGAGGTTGAACGCCGTGTCCCTGAGGCGTCGGTGTTCCGCCGCGTGGTGCAGGTGGGCGGCGGTCAGGCGGGCCGTGTAGTGGATCGCGGCGGCCTCGTCGTCGTCGAAGGCCGGGCCGGTACGGACCGCGAGGAGTGCGCCGTAGGCCCGTTCCCAGGCCAGGAGCGGGACGGACAGGGCGGCCACGGGTTCCTCGTCGTCGGGGGTGAACGAGGCCGTGATGGGGCGGCCCGCGTCCAGCGCCCGGACCAGGATGTCGCCGCGGGGCACGTGCTGGAGGTTGTCCAGGAGGGTGCGGCGGCCCGCGGACGCGACGGCGCGCAGCGCGCCGCGGTCGCCCTCCTGCGCGGGCTTGTCCGCGAACGGTTCCCTGAACTCGTCGGGGAAGAGGTCCACGGCCGCCGCGTCGCACAGTTCCTCGACGAGGAACCCGGCGCACTCAGCCGCCGTCCTGCGTTCGTCGAGCGTCGTTCCGATCACGCCGACGGCCCGCTGCGCGAGGGCGAATCGATCCGCCTCGTCCGCCGCGGTCCCGGCCATCCGGTCACCGTCCAACACCTTCCCCTTCCGCCGTGACCATCCCAGCACCAGTACGCCCGATCGAGCGGTAATGACCCGTCCGTGGTGCGGTGGGCGTGGCCGGACCGTCGGCGTCTCAGACCCGGTCGGCGAGGAAGGCGTCGAGTGCGGCGGTCAGCTCCGCGGGCTTCTCCACCGGCAGTTCGTGGCCTGCGTCGATGATCCGGACGACCGCGTCCGGGATGCCCTTGGCCATCCGGAGCATCTGCGACAGCGGCAGTTGGATGTCGTGGTAGCCGTGCACGATGAGAGTAGGCGCCTGGATCTCGCCCAGCCGGTCGAGGACGTCGAAGGCGCGCATGGCGCCGTACAACGTCATCACCACCTCCTTGGGCGTGGCCTCGGAGGCCGCGATGTACTTGCGGATCTCCTCGCGCGGGTAGCCCGGGGCGAAGGCCCGCTGGATGTTCGTGGCGACGAACAGTTTGAAGGGCAGGAGCGTCGACACGCCCATCAGCAGGCCCCGGGCCCAGCTGTACGTCATGCGGCTGATCGAGTCGACCAGCACCAGGCGCTCGACCCGCTCGGCGTGGTCCAGGGTGATGGTCTGGGCGATCATCCCGCCCATGGAGTGGCCGATCAGGATGCACCGGTCGATCTCCAGGTGGTCGAGCAGGGCGAGGACATCACGCGCCAGCTCCGCCACGGTCCGCACTCCCGCGCCCGTGCTCTCGCCGTGGCCGCGCAGGTCCAGCCGTACGACCCGCCGCTGCCCGGCGAAATGCGCGAACTGGTGGTCCCAGCGATGCCGGTCGGCCGTCCAGCCGTGCACGAACACCAAGGGCACACCGTCGCCCTCGCGGGGACCTTCGTCGTCGTACGTCAGGGCTGCGCCGTCGACTTCGAACTGCGGCATGCGTGTCTCCTGGATGCGGTGCGATGCGGTGAAGTCGGTGGCGGCACGACAAGAGGCCGTCCACGGAATCCGTTTCGCGCGCAATCCAACCGTGCGTCATTCGGGGCGGGCCAACCGGGGTCGCCTAGATCCGCACCGCCGACCCCCGCTCGCTCATCACCGGCGCGCACAGGATCCGCTTCCGCCTCACCCGTTTCCCCTCGATCGCCGCGACCGTCAGCCGCGCCGCCTCCGCGGCGATGCCGGCCTGGCCCCAGCCGACGGTGGTCAGCGGCGGGGTCAGCACGCGGGACACGGGGTGGTCGTCGAAGCCGACGACAGAGACGTCACGGCCGACCTCCAGCGAGACCTCGGCCGCGGCGGCGTAGACCCCGTAGGCCAGGGAGTCGGAGAAGCAGAAGACGGCGGTCGCGGGCCGCGGGCCCTCCAGCACTCGGCGAGCCACCGCCGTCGCCTCGCCCAACTCCTGGGGGCAGGGGACGAGTTCGGTATGCAGGCCCAGGCGCTCGGCCGCTTCGGAGACGTAGACGTCGGCGGGCCGGTCGGGGGTGCTGGGGCGGGTCGGGGTCAGCACGGTGACCCGGCGGTGGCCGAGTCCGTGCAGGTACTCCAGGACGGCGTCGATGCCGGCGCGGTTGTCGAAGATGACCTGCCCGGCCGTGCGGGCCTTCTGGAGGGAGTCGCCGACGGCCACCACGGGAAGGGCCTCGGCCAGCGCGGCCCACTCCTCGGCCGAGGGGTCGACCGGCGACACCAGCAGCGCGTCGACCCGCTGGTCGCGCAACTGCTTGGCGAGCGCCAACTCGCGGTGGGGGTCGCCGCCCGCGTCGACGGTCAGCGCGTAGCGATCGCAGGCCAGCAGTTCCCGGCCGATGGCGGCCATCAGCTGCTGCTGCCACAGGTCACTGAGGTCGCCCGCGAGCACGCCGACCATGCTGGTGCGGCCGCTCGCCAGGGCGCGGGCGATGGGGTCTGCCTCGTAGCCGAGTTCGGCGGCCGCCCTGCGGACCCGTTCCTCCGTCTCCTTGGAGACCTGTTTGCCGCGCAGGGCATAGGAGACGGCGGCGGTGGAGAGACCGGTGGCCTCGGCCACCTCCCGGAGGGTGGTGCGCTTTGCGGGCCTGGCCATGTACGGAAGCCTACCGGGGCCGTTCCGCCCGGTCGGGCCGCCGCGCCCGCGCGTCTACTCGTGCCCTTGACACACACTCTTGTTAATCGCTTAACTTAACCGCATCAGTGAAGCGCTTAACTAGATATCGACCGAGCCCCGTTCACGCCGCGCTCACAAGGACCGCCCCGTGCCCACCGACGTCCACCAGCACTTCTGGCCACCCGAGTTCACCGAACTGCTCCGCGCCCGCACGACACCCCCGCACCTCGACGGCTGGACCCTGCACCTGACGGGCGAGCCGCCGTACGAGGTCGACCCCGCGGACCACGACCTCGCGACCCGCACCCGCCTGGCCGACGCCGACGGCCTCGACCTGGCGCTGGTGTCGCTCTCGAGCGCGCTGGGCATCGAGTACCTGCCGCTCGCCGAGGCCGAGCCGCTGCTCACGGCGTTCCACGACGGCGTCCTCGCGCTCCCGCCACCGTTCGGCGCCTGGGCCTCGGTCTGCCTGTCGACGCCGGATCCGGAAGCGGTCGAGCGCGAACTCCGGCGCGGCTGCGTGGGACTCCAACTCCCCGCCACCGCACTGCTGGACGAGGCCGGCTGGCAGCACTGCGCGCCGCTCCTGGACGTCCTCACCCGTCACGACAAGCCCCTCTTCGTGCACCCCGGAGTCGCCCCGCCGACGCCCGGCGCTCCCCCGTGGTGGGCCGCACTGGTCCCCTATCTCCAGCAGATGCACGCGGCTTGGTTCGCCTTCCGGGCCTTCGGCCGCGCACGTCACCCGCGCCTGCGTGTCTGTTTCGCCGCGCTCGCCGGTCTGGCGCCGCTGCACGGCGAACGGTTCGCAGCCCGCGGGGGCGGACGCGGCGAGGTGGACTTCGACGCGTTCTACGAGACCTCGTCGTACGGCACGCGCGCGGTGGACGCGCTCGTGCGGGCCGTCGGCATCGACGTGCTCGTCGCCGGCAGCGACCGCCCCTACGCCACCCCCGCCGACCTCGGTGCGGACGCCGCCGCCCACGCCGTGCGCACCGTCAACCCCGCCCGCCTCCTGAAGGGAGCCACCCGATGACGTACGACGCCCTGCCCGACCGCTCACTCGACAAGCGCGAACTCCAGGCGCTCGTGGACGAACTCGCCGCGCGCCCTGACCTGTGGCGCGAGCAGGTCGCGTTCTCCGACGAACAGCGGCACTACGCCTCTCTGTACCGCGACGAGTACGTCGACGTCTGGCTGCTCTGCTGGACCAGGCAGAACGACACCGGGTGGCACGACCACGACATCTCCTCCGGCGCCGTCGGCGTCGTCCAGGGCGCGCTCAACGAGTCCAACCCGCGCATCGGCGGCACGCATCTGTCCGTCACCGTCCCCGCGGGCCAGTCCTTCTGCTTCGGCCCGGAACACATCCACCGCCTCACCGGGGCGACGGACGACGCGGTGTCCATCCACGCGTACTCGCCGCCGCTGTGGCGTCTTGGCCAGTACGACATCACCGAGGACGGGCTGATGCGCCGCATCTCCGTCTCGTACGCGGACGAACTGCGGCCGTTGGACGCGCCGGCCGCCTGAGGAACTGCGGCTGAGCCTCCAACACCCGCTGCAGCGGTCAGAGTTCACGCGTCCGTACGTGCACGTGACCGGCGAGGGGGTACGCCGGCGGGGCCGCAGGCAAGAGCGCGGTCAGTTCGTACCGGCTCTTCTGGGCGACGCGGCATGAGGCCGTGTTGTCCAACTGGTGCACGAGTTCAAGGCGCGTCAGTCCCTCACCGCCTTCACCGGGGAAGGCGGTGAAGGCCCAGTCCGTGAGGGCCTGCAGTGCTCTGGGCGCCACACCCCGGCCGCGCGCGTGCGCCGCGGTCCAGTAGCCGACCTCGGCGGACGAAGCACCCGGCGTGACGTTCTTGAGGACCACGTGCCCCGCCAACTGCTCCTCATGACCGGTGGCTTGGGATTCCACGACGGCGAATCCGAAACGCTCCCCCGTCTCCCTTCCCCGTTGCTGCTCCTGTATCCACCGCGCCGCGCTCGCCTCGTCGTTCACAGCCGAGCTCGTCCAACGGCGCAGGACGTCATCGCGATACAGCTCAACGAGCTCGGCGGCATCCGCCAGGCTCCAAGGACGCAGGATGAGGGCCGAGGCTGACGGTGTGGGGCTTTGGGGCTGTTGCGTCATCACGCCGCCCGTGTGCGCAGAGCTGTGACGGACCAGTCGATCAGCGGGGCGAGGCGGTCCGGCGCCGGCCAGCCGTTGATCAGTGCGAGCAGTTGGAGGTAGCGGTCCCTGCGTGGATCGCTCGCGGCTTCCAGACGGCGCAGCAGCCACCCGTACGGTGTGAGGTCGTCGGGGCGGCCGTGGACGAGCGCGCATTGAGCGGTCAGCGCCGCGACGACCGGATCGGCCTGGGGCGAATCCGGGCTGATGCGGGACGCCACGGCTGGTCCGACGAGATCGCGAGTGAAGGCGACGATGTCCGGGCGCGGTCGGGTGGGGGCGCCGTCGGGCAGGCCGGTCACATGGTCTTCGGTCAGACGCCGCACACTGGCGCGGAAGTCCGGGTTCAGTGAGAGCTCGGCCAGCTCCACCCACGCGCTGACCTGCTCGTCTGTTGGGTTGTCGGGCAGTTCGGGTGTCATGGAGCGCCGAGCTCCGGCAAGGCGGGAGTCGCTGCGCGGGCCGCCGAAGACGCTGTCGAGGAAGTCGTCGATCAGGCGTCGGCGTTCGGCTTCGGACAGCGTGGCCAGCTGGTGCATGAGTTCCATCTCCTCGGGGGTGGGCTCGCGTTCGGCGGCGGCCGTCAGCACCGCCCGTCGCAGACGCAGGATGCTGATCTGTACGTCCAGTGCGGCGGCGTGCTCCGCGGCGACTTCACCGAGCGTGAGTTCTTGATCCACGACTTGCCGGATCGTGTCGAGGCCGAGCCCCAGTTCTCGAAGTGTCCGCACGAACGCAAGGCGAGCGACGGCCTCCGGGGCGTAGCGCCGGTAGCCGGTGTGAGTGCGGTCGGCAGGCGTCACGATGCCGCGATCGGAATAGAACCGGATCGTCTTGACCGTCAGCCCAGTGCGCCGGGCCAGTTCACCGATCGAATAGAGGGTGCCGCCGTCCATGACCCCACCCTCCCGTCTCCCCCTGCGGGAGACTCAAGTCTGCGCCCTACGCCTCCCCGGATCCGGCGAATCCGCTCGAAACGCCGTTCGAGACCGTGGCACGATGTACCGCATGACGACGAACCGAAAGGTCCATGCCGCGTAGACGGCCAGGACAGATCCGTGCCGGCGCCCACGGGACGACGGGTGCGAGTCCAGTCATCGACGGCCTGTCTTCGCGTGCGCTGTCCGAGATCATCCGGCTCGAGCACACCCGCAACTATCTGCAGCCAGGCGACGTCAGCGCGGCTGTGGGCCTGTGGAAGGACTACGTCCACCAGCCCGAGCGCGATCTGTGGCAGGACTTCGAGCGGGGCAATGTCCACTGGTACTGCTGCGGCAGCCCTCTCGAAGCCCGAGCCCTCCTCGACACCGTGATGCAGGCCCTATCGCCACGAAGCGCCCGCGAACTTCGAAAGATCGTCAAGCGGTCAGATGCCGTCTGGGACCTTCCGTCCCCGCCCTACGACGCGGACGGAAGACAAGGAACAAGCTGAGGCGACCGACGCGGAACGCACGACAGGGCGGGTGGCCTGAACAGGCCACCCGCTCTGGCCTGTTCAGAGGCCTCACCCTGCCACCCGGCACCCTCCACGCCCCCGTCACCCCGTTCACACGGCTTTAACTCGCGGGACATGAGGGGGAATCCGGGACCACTGAGCATGATTTTGGATCCAATCCAGCGCAGATTAAATCCACTTTCAGGTTCGGTGCCCGAGGAGGCTCCCATGCCCGACCAATCACCTGGATCGCCCTCGCAGGCGGTATCGCGCCGGACGATGCTCCGGGGGGCGAGCCTGCTCGGGGTGGGCGTGGGGTTCGGGTTGCCCGCCCTGCTCAGCGCCTGCGGTGCCGCGGCCGACGACGCGCAGGCCGGTGGCAAGGGCGGCACGCTCACGCTGGCCATCGATGCGACCAGCGCCGTCAACGACCCTGCCTTCTATACGTCGTTGGGCGACTGGATGGCCGTCGACTGCATCTGTCGCGGTCTGACGTTCATCTCCTTCGAGACCAACGAGCCGACTCCCGACCTGGCGAAGAGCTGGACGCTGTCGGACGACCGGCTGACGTACACCTTCACCCTGCGCGAGGGCGTGAAGTTCCACGACGGCACCACGCTGACCTCGGCCGACGTACTGGCCAGCCTGGGGCGGCAGTTCGACCCCGACGACAAGACGCTGCCCAAGGGCGCCACCCGGCCGCTCGCCAGTCTCGGTGCCAACGTCGACTCGCTCACCGCGCCCGACGACCTGACCGTGAAGATGGTCCTGAAGAAGCCCGACCGAACCGTGCTCGGCAAGCTGTCGGACATCGGCGGGCGGGTCATCTCGAAGGCCGCGCTGGACAAGTACGGCGCCGACATCGGCAAACACCTCGTAGGCACCGGGCCGTTCGCGTTCTCCACCGCCGCCTCGGGGCAGTCCATCACGCTCAAGGCCTTCGACGGTTTCCGGCTCGGCAAGCCACCCATCGACCGGCTGGTGCTGCGCCAGGTCCAGGACCCGTCCACGATCGTCAGTTCGCTGCTCAGTGGTGATGTCTCCGCGACGCAGTTCGCGCCGTACTCCGCTGTCTCGCAGCTGCGCAAGGACACCTCCGTGAAGGTGTACGACACCCCGCAGAACGCCGACGCGATCATGATGATCGACGCCCGCCGCATCCCCGAACTCAAGGTGCGCAAGGCCATCAACCTCGCCATCAACCGCAAGGCCATCCTCCAGCAGGCCTTCTACGGCGTCGGCGCGGAACCCAAGGGCTACGCCATCCCGCCCGCCCAGGCCGGCTACGACACCGCGCTCGCCGACCTCAGCACCCAGGACACCGCGCAGGCCAAGAGACTCGTCGCCGAGGCCGGCGCCAGCGGTCGCACGATCCGGCTCATGGCGGCCAGTGACTCGTGGCACCCCAAGGCGGCCCAGATCATCGCCCAGAACCTCACCGACGTCGGCTTCAAGGTCGCCACCACCTCCGTCGACCCGGCCACCTACTTCAGCCGGCTGCTCGACAAGGACGACGACTACCACGACCTGATGATCTGGGAACGCAATACCTACGTGCCCGACCCCGACGACATGGTCGGCGCCATGGCCAGCCCCACCAGCATCTACGGCTCCAAGCTCTCCGGCATGGACACCCTCGCGGGCGCGACCTCGCTCGCCGACGACCTGTACGAGGCCAAGAACCTCACCGACACCAAGAAGCGCACGGCCGCCTATACGAGGATCCAGCGCACCTGGGCCGAGGAGTACATGGTCCTGTCGATGCTGGCCTGCTTCAGCAACCTGGTCGTCAGCGGCTCACGCGTGAAGGGCATGAACACCGACGCGCTGGCCAACCACCGCTGCTACATGGAGAAAGCCAGTGTCTGACACCCGGGCCGCGGCGGACGCCGTCGCGGCGGGTGGCACGGCAGACGATACGACCGGCTCTGCAGGCAATACGACCGGCTCCGCAGGCGATACGGCCGGTGGTGCGGCGCCTCTCGTGGGGGCGTCGCCCGTCCCGTCCTCACGCGCTGCGGGCCGGAGCGTGATCCGGTCGCTGCGCGGGCGGAAGCTGGCCCGGTCCTGGCCCGCCATGCTGTCCTGGCTGCTGCTGATCGGGCTGACCCTCGTCGCGCTCGTCGGGCCTCTCCTCGTATCGGCCGATCCGCTGCGGCAGACGTCCTCGGCGCTGCTGTCGCCCGGTGCGGCGGGGCATCCGCTGGGGACCGACGACCTGGGCCGCGACGAGCTGGCCCGGCTGGTGCACGGGGCCCGGCCGCTGCTGCTGGTGTCGTTCGCGGCGACCGCGCTGGCCGCCGGGGTCGGCACGCTGATCGGTCTGGTGGCCGGGTATGCGGGCGGGATCGTCGAGCAGGTGCTGATGCGGCTGGTCGATCTGGCGCTCGCCTTCCCGTCCATCCTGCTCGTGATCCTGCTGGTGGCCGCCGCCGGCCCGGGCACGGTCAGTCTGGTCTTCGGCATCGGCATCTCGCTCGCGCCGGGGCTCGCCCGGCTGGCGAGGGCGCTCACCGCCCGCGAGGCCGCCCGCGACTACGTCGTCGCCGCCCGGATCGGCGGCACCGGCGTCCCCCGCATCCTCGTCCGCGAACTGCTCCCGAACATCGGCGGTCCGCTGCTCGCACAGGTCGTCATGACGCTGTCCATCGCGGCCGGGTTCGCGGCCGGACTGTCCTATCTGGGGCTCGGCATCCAGCCGCCGACGCCCGACTGGGGCTACATGGTGCAGGCGGGCCAGGAGTTCCTCTTCTCGGCGCCCCGACTGGTGGTCCTGCCCGCCCTGTTCACGCTGCTGTTCGTCGTCGCCTGCAACTTCGTCGGCGACGACCTGCGCGACGCCCTCGACCCGCGGGGCACGGCATGAGCGCCGGGACGAGCACGGTCGTACGCCCGCGGCTGCCCAGGCTGTCGCGCCCGAGGTGGCTGTCGGGGTCGGTGTGGGTGTTCCTGCGCCGGCTCGCCGTGATCCCGGTCGTCCTGTTCGCGCTCTCCTCGCTCGTCTTCCTGGCCGTACGTCTGCTGCCGGGCTCCCCCGCGACCTCGCTCGCGGCGGGCGGAAACTCCACCTCCGCCCAGCAGTTCGACATCAACCAGGAACGCGTCACCAAGGCGCTCGGCCTCGATCAGCCGCTGCTGACGCAGTACGGCCATTTCCTCGACGACCTGGTGCATCTGCGCCTGGGCACCTCCTTCTACGGCTCCAACAGCGTGCTCGGGCTGCTCGGTGACGCCCTCCCCGCCACCGTCGAGCTGACCCTCGCGGCGATGACCGTCGCCGTGCTGATCGGTGTGCTCAGCGGGGTCATCGCCGCGCTGCGCAAGGGGAGTTGGGTCGACACCTCGACCCGGGCCGTGGCCACCGTCAGCTTCTCGCTGCCGTGGTTCGCGCTGGGCGTGCTGGGCATCGTGGTGTTCGGCGTGTGGCTGCGCTGGCTCCCGGTGCTCGGGCGGCTGCCCAGTTCCCTCGACTACACCCCCACCACCAACTTCGTGCTGCTGGACGCGATCCTCCAGGACCGGCCCGAGCTGGTCTGGCCATGGATCCAGCATCTGATCCTGCCCGCCGTCACCCTCGCGCTGTCGATGGCCGGCTTCATCACCCGGATCGTGCGCGCCTCCGTACTGGAAGTGCTCGACGACGACTTCGTGCGCACCGCCCGGATGAAAGGCCTGTCGGAGGGCGTGGTGGTCCGCCGGCACGTGCTGCGCAACGCGTGGCTGCCGATCGTCACCGTGCTGGGGCTGCAGTTCGGCTCGCTGCTCGGCGGTTCGGTCATCACCGAGACGGTCTTCTCCTATCCCGGTGTCGGCCGGCTGCTCGTGCAGGGCGTGCTGCAGCGCGACTACCCGGTGGTGCAGGGCGCCGCGCTCGCCATCGCCCTGCTGTTCACGCTCGTCAACCACGCGGTGGACCTGCTCTACACGGTCCTCGATCCGCGGATACGGAAAGGATGATCGGGATGGACATCGTGCTGGTCCACGGCGCGGGCGGACGGCCCACGACCTGGTCGGCGGTGCAGCCGCTGCTGACCGCCCTCGGCCATCGGCTGTTCACGGTCACCAATCCGATGACCTCCCTCACGGACGACATCGCCAACACCGCGTCCGTACTGGACGAGACCGAGGGGCCGGTGCTGATGGCCGGGCACTCCTACGGCGGTGCGGTCATCACGAACGTGGGGCGCGATCCACGGGTCCAAGGGCTGGTCTACATCGCCGCGTTCGGGCCCGACGAGGGCGAGACGGTCAACCGGATCGTGGAACGGTACGAGCCCGCCGAGATCTCCAAGTACATGCGGCGCGGCCCGAACGGCGACTGGAAGTCGGAGACCGGTCCGGAGTTCTGGGCGGAGATCGGCCCGGACCTGTCGGCCGAGCAGCGGGAGATCGTCGAGGCGGAGGGGCGGCGGGCCGAGAACCTGATCTTCACCGAGGCCACCGGTGTGCCGGCCTGGCGGACGCTGCCGAGCTGGTACCTGGTCGCTGACGACGACCGGACACTGCGGCCGGAGATCCAGAACGACATGGCGGCACGGATGAAGGCGACCGTGGAGCATGTGCCGGGCAGTCACTACACCACGCTGGTGTGGCCGGAGCGGGTCGCCGATCTGATCCACACCGCCGCCCTGGCCGTCGGCGGCGCGGTATGACGTCGATGCTGGAGAGCCGAGCCACGCGGGTCGAGGCGGAGTCGGTGCTCGAAGTCCGTGAACTGCGCGTGCACTTCGACGTGCCCACGGGCCGGCTGCCCGCGGTGGACGGCGTGGATCTGACGCTGCGCAAAGGCGAGATCCTCGCGCTCGTGGGCGAGTCGGGGTCCGGCAAGTCCGCCCTGTCGATGAGCCTGGTGGGGCTCAACCGCGGCCCGCGTACGCATGTCAGCGGCTCGGTCGCCTTCCGGGGACGGGAGTTGGTGGGCGCGTCCGAGCGGGAGCTGCGCAAGGTGCGCGGCAAGGAGATCGCGGTCGTCTTCCAGGACGCGCTCGCCGCACTCAACCCGCTGCACCGGGCGGGCGCGCAGGTCGCCGAGACGATCCGGGCGCATGCCGACGTCCCGCGCGCCACGGCGGCGAGCCGTGCCGTCGAACTGCTCGGCGAGGTGGGCATCGCGGGCCCGGAGCGGGCCTCCCGCGCCTATCCGCATCAACTCTCCGGCGGGATGCGGCAACGCGTGATGATCGCGATGGGCCTGGCCAACGATCCGGCCGTCCTGATCGCCGACGAGCCGACCACCGCGCTCGACGTCACCATCCAGGCGCAGGTGCTGGCGCTGCTGAAACGGGTCCAGCGGGAGCACGGCACGTCGGTGCTGCTGATCACCCACGACCTCGGGGTCGTCGCCGAGGTGGCCGACCGGGTGGCGGTGATGTACGCGGGCCGGATCGTGGAGCAGGGCACGCGGGACGAGGTGCTGTTCAGTCCGCAACACCCTTACACAAAGGGCTTGTTGGGGTCTGTGCCACCGCTGGATGGACCGGTGCCGGAACGGCTGCCGGCGATCGCGGGCAGCCCGCCGAGCGGGGTCGAGCGGCCGGACGGCTGTGGGTTCGCGCCGCGTTGCGCGTTCGTCCATGAAGCGTGCGGTGAACGACCGGAGTTGCGTCGGCGGCACGGTGGCGTGGGCCATCTGGACGCTTGCGTGCTGCCCGACGTGGTCCGCTCGGCGAGGGGTGCCGAATGAGTGACCGGATGGGCGACGTGCTGCTGAGCGCGCGTGGACTGCGCGTGGAGTATCCCGCGCGGGCCGGCGGTCGGGTGCGGGCGCTGCGGGACGTCGATCTCGACATCGCCCGTGGTGAGACGCTCGGGCTTGTCGGCGAGTCGGGGTGCGGCAAGTCGACGCTGGGGCGGGCCCTGTTGCGGGTGGTGGAGCCCTCGGCGGGACGGATCGAGTTCCTCGGCGCGGACCTGACGCGGTTGCGCGGGCGACGGCTGCGGAGGACGCGGGCAGAGCTCCAGATGGTGTTCCAGGACCCGTTCGGTTCGCTCAACCCGCGGCGCCGGATCGCCGACATCGTCGCCGAGCCGCTGCTGCGCTCACGGGGCGCCTCGCGTGCGGAGGCGGACCGGGCGGTCGCCGAGCTGCTCGACCTGGTCGGTCTCGGAGCCGAGGCCGGCGACCGCAAGCCGCACGAGTTCTCCGGCGGGCAGCGCCAACGCATCGGCATCGCACGGGCGTTGGCCTCCTCGCCGCAGTTCGTGGTGGCGGACGAGGCCGTGTCCGCGCTGGACGTGTCCATCCAGGCGCAGGTGCTGAACCTGCTGTCGGACCTGGTGCGCGACCGGGGTCTGACGATGCTGTTCATCTCCCACGACCTCGGGGTGGTGCGGAACATCGCCGACCGGGTGGCCGTGATGTACCTGGGCCAGATCATCGAAGTCGCCTCGCGCGACGAGTTCTTCGCCGGGCCCGCTCACCCCTACAGCCAGGCGCTGCTGGCCAGCGTGCCCGTACTGCGCCCGGGCCCGGCCCGTGAACAGCAGCCGCTGGAGGGCGAGTTGCCCGACCCCGCGGATCCGCCGGAGGGCTGTCTGTTCCGTACCCGCTGCCCGTTCGCCACCGACGAGTGCCGTGCCCGCCGCCCCGAGCTGCGCGAGATCGCGCCCGGACGCAGCGTGCGCTGCCATCTGCCCCTGTTGCCCAGCAAGTGAGGAACGTGCCTTGATCATCGACGCCTACAACACCACGCAGGACGTCCGCGGTCGCTCGGACTACCTCACCGGCGCCCGCAAGGGCGAGGCACCACCGCCGTACAAACCCTTCGAACCGCGGCGCATCCTCGACCGGATGGACGCGGCCGGGGTGGACATGGCGATGGTGTGCTCGCTGGCCCAGCGGATCGAGAACGACTTCATCGCCACCCTGGTCGCCGCCTACCCCGACCGGTTCTTCGGCTTCGGGCAGGTGCTGCCGCAGGCCGACGACGTGATCGAGGAGATCGAGCGGATCGCGGACGCGGGGCTGGTCGGGCTGAAGCTGCATCCGAGCCTGCACGGCTATCACGTGGCCGATCACGGGCTCCTGGACCCGGTGTTCGAGGCCTGTGCGCGGCGGGGGTTGCTGGTGCTGGTCAACGCGCTCGACGATGCGTTCTGCGCGCCGCTGGCCATCGAGGAGATCGCCCGGGACCACCCCGACGTGCCGACGATCATCGCGCACATGGGCGCGGTGTGGAACGTGCCCGAGGCGATCATCGTGGCCGAACGGCGGCCGCACATCTACCTGGAGACATCGGCGACGCTGATGAGCGACGTCAAGCGGGCGTACGCGCGGCTCGGTCCGGGGCAGATCCTGATGGGCAGCGAGTGGCCCGGCTCGGACTTCGATCTGGAGCGCATGAAGATCGCGAAGGCGGTCGAGGACGAGAAGGACCGGGCCTTGATCGAGGGCGGCAACATGGCCCGTCTGCTGGGGCTGACGGCATGACGACCGCGCCCGTGGCCGCCCCGCCGGAGATGAGCGGTGCCGACGCCGAACTGCTCTCCGTGGCACAGGAGTTGCTCGACCGGGTCTGGCGGCCGGACCGGCACGAGGTCGCGACCGCGCTGCGCACCGCCGACGGCCGGATCCACACCGGTGTTCACGTGGAGGGCTCCTGCCGACGCAGTTCGATCTGCGCGGAGGGGGTCGCCCTGGGGACCGCGCGGGGCGCGCTCCCGTCCGATGTGCCATTGGACGTGACCTCGGTGGTGTCCGTGCAGATCAAGCCCGCCGGACGGTTCCGGATCATCGCCCCGTGCGGGGTGTGCCGCGAGCTGATCAGCGACTACTGCCCCGACGCGACCGTGTGGATCACGACCGTCGAGGACGACCGGCCCGTGCCGATGCGTGCCCTGGACCTGCTGCCGGAGAAGAGCCGACGCCGGTGGTGACGAGCCCCGAGACCGATGTAGTGCATCGACGTGAGGAGTGACATGTCGTCCGTCATCAGCGGGCCGGCCGGCCCGGCCGTCCCCACCGCGCTTGACGTGCGCGGACTCGCCGCGCAGCTCGGCGGGACCGGAACACCGCGCCCCTGGGAGGAACTCACCTGGCAGGAGGCGGAGTCCACGGTCGCCGGCCAGGACGCCGTCATCATCCCGGTGGGCGCCACCGAACAGCACGGCCCCCACCTGCCGCTCGCGGTGGACACCCGCATCTGCGAGGCCGTCGCCCTGGGCGTCTCCGCACTCACCGGCGTCCCGGTCCTGCCACCCCTCAGCTTCGGCGTGTCCGCCTCGCACGGGGACTTCGCCGGCACGGTGGCGCTCCGCCCGGAGACGCTGATCGCCGTCGTGGAGGACGTCATCGACTCGCTGTACGCCTGCGGGGTACGGCAGTTCGTGCTGCTCAACGGGCACATCTGGAACAACGGCGCACTGGACGTGTCGGCCGAGAAACTGAGGGTGCGTCACCGGGACGCACGGGTGCGGGCGTTGGGGTACGTGACGATGTACCCGGGTCCTGAGGTCGACGGGCATGTCACCTACGGCCGTGCGCTGATGCACGCCAACTACTTCGAGACCTCCGTGATGCTGCACCTGGCCCCCGAGCTGGTGCGGATGGATCTGGCGACCTCGCATGTCGACGTCGACTCCTTCTGGGACTACCGGATGGACCAGGTCAGCGAGACCGGCGTGTGGGGTCGGGACGTGACCGAGGCCGACGCCAAGCACGGACAGGCGGAGTTCGACCGCTGTGTGCTGACCACCGCCCGCGCGGTCTCGGCGGCCGTCCGCGAGCCCTGGCCGAGCGCGGTCCACCGTCCCGGCGCACCGACCTGACCCGGGGGCCACCGCTCCGGCACACCGACCTCGCACTGAGGCCGACGCCCCGGCTCCCCCACACCGGCCCCGCCCCTACCCGGTCGCGGCACGACCGACAAGGAGTACACCTTGGACCCCAGCACCACCCTCCCCCGTCTGCCGGAGCACGAGCCCATGCTCATCGGCGGCGACTGGACCAAGGGGACCTCGACGCAGCGGATCCCGGTGCTCGACCCCGCCACCGGGGACCTCCTCACCACCGTCACCCAGGCCGACGCCTCCGACGTGGACGCCGCAGTGACCGCCGCCTCCGCCGCACACCGCGACGGGCGCTGGCGGACACTGCCGCCACGGCAACGGCGCGACGTACTGCTGCGCCTCGCGGATCTGGTGGAGCGGGACGCCGAGGAACTGGCCGTCCTGGAGACCCTGGACAACGGCAAGGCGATCGAACGGGCCCGCGGTGACGTGGAGTTGGGGCTGCAAGCGATACGCCACTTCGCGGGCACGCCCACCCGGCTGACGGGCACCGTGCACGCGGCCGGTCCCGACCGGCACGTCTACAGCGTGCGCGAGCCGGTCGGTGTGGTCGCGGCCGTACTGCCGTGGAACTTCCCCTTCATGATCGCCGCCTGGAAGCTCGCGCCGGCCCTCGCGGCGGGCTGCACGGTCGTGGTCAAACCCGCCGAGCAGACCCCGCTCACCGCACTGCGCCTGGCCGCGCTCTGCCTGGAAGCGGGCGTGCCGGAGGGTGTCGTCAACGTGCTCACCGGCGACGGGCGTACAGGGGCGGAGCTGGTCGGGCATCCGGCCGTCGCCAAGGTCTCGTTCACGGGGTCCACCGACGTCGGGCGCATGATCATGGCCGCCGCCGCACCCTCCATCAAGCGGCTCACCCTCGAACTCGGCGGCAAGTCGGCCAACATCGTCTTCGACGACGCGGATCTCGACGCCGCCGTACCCATGGCCGTGCGCGCGGTGTTCGGGCACTCCGGGCAGATGTGCACCGCCGGGAGCAGGCTGCTGGTGCAGCGCTCGGTCCTCAAGGAGTTCCTGGAGCGACTGGTGCCGGCCGTGGAGGCCCTGCGGATCGGGCCCGGGCTCAGCGGTGAGATCAACATCGGGCCGCTCGTCTCCCAGGAGCAGTTCGACCGCGTGACCGGCTACGTCGAACTCGGCCGCGCCGAGGGCGCGCAGGTGGCCGTGGGCGGCGAACCACTGCCCGGTCCTGGCTGGTTCGTGCCGCCGACCGTCTTCACGGAAGTCACACCCGACATGCGGATCGCCCGGGAGGAGATCTTCGGGCCCGTCGCCGCCGTGCTGCCCTTCGACACCGAGGAGGAGGCGATCACGCTGGCCAACGACAGCGACTACGGGCTCGCCGCGGGCGTGTGGACCACCAGCCTGAGCCGCGCGCACCGCACGGCGTCCGCGCTGGCGGCGGGCACTGTGTGGGTCAACACCTACAACGAGTTCGACCCCGCCGTGGCCTTCGGCGGCATCAAGCAGTCCGGACTGGGCAGGGACCTCGGCGACGCGGCCGTCGACGGGTTCACCGAGCTCAAGAGCGTCACGATCGCGCTGTGAGCGCCTCCGTGACCACCGGGACGGCCGCCTCCCACCCGGACCCGGCCTCCCCGACCGCGCCAACTCCCGCTCCTTCCTTCGATGTCGCCGCCCAGCGCGCCCGCACCCCCGGCTGCGCCACCGGCCACCACTTCAACGCCGCGGGCGCCGCCCTACTCGCCACCGACACCGTCGAGGCGGTCATCCACCATCTGCGCGCCGAAAGCCTCCAAGGCGGTTACGAGGCCGCCAAGTTCGCCGCCGACGACCTGGCCGCGGTCTACACCCGCACCGCCCGACTGCTCGGCGTGGAAGCGGACGAGGTCGCCCTCGTCGAGAGCGCCACCGCGGGCTGGCAGCGCGTGGTGACGGCGCTGCGGCTGCGGCCCGGCGACCGCGTGCTGGCCGCCCGTTCCAGTTACGTCAGCAGCGCCCTGCACCTGCTGTCCGCCGAACGCGACAGCGGCGTCCGCGTCGAGGTGCTGCCGAGCGGCCCCGACGGCGCCACCGACCTCGACGCCCTGGAGGCGGCGCTGCGCGCGGGACCGGCCGCCCTGGTGACCGCCGCGCATGTGCCGACCTCCTCCGGCCTGGTCGAACCGGCCGCCGCGATCGGCGCGTTGACCGGCGCCCACGGCGTCCCCTTCCTGCTCGACGCCACCCAGTCACTGGGCCAACTGCCCGTCGACATGGCTGCCATCGGCTGCGATCTGCTGATCGGCACCGGCCGCAAGTTCCTCCGCGCCCCGCGCGGCACCGGCCTGCTGGCCGTACGCCGTCCCCTGCTGGAACGACTCGCCCCGCAGGCACCCGACGTGCGCGGCGCGCGCTGGACGGCGGAGCGGACCTGGGAACTGGCCCCGGACGCACGGCGGTTCGAGCTGTGGGAAGCGGCCCACGCACTGCGCCTGGGTCTGGGCTCGGCCCTGGCCGACCTGCACGCACTCGACCCGCACGCCGTCTTCCCGTACCTGGCAGCACTGGCCTCGACCCTGCGCGTACGTCTCGCCGCACTGCCGGGCGTACGGGTCACCGATCCCCCGGCGTCCGGCGGCGCGATCGTCACCTTCGTGGTCGCCGGCCTCGACGCCGGCGAGGTGCAACGCCAACTCGCTCTCAGGCGCGTGCACTTGGTCGCCGTACCGGCCGATCACGGGCGGTGGGACATGGATCCGCGCGGGCTGGAGAAGGTGGTACGGGCATCGGTGCATGTCTATACCGACGAGCGGGATCTCGACGCACTGGTGGAGGGCGTGGCGGAGATCGCGGCCGGTGCGACTCGATCAACAGGGCGCGGAAAGACGTCCGCCGCTCCGGCTGCCAAGTCGTCCACCTCGACAAGGCCGACACCGCGCCATGACGCGATCGTCGTCGGTCTCGGAGTGCACGGCAGCGCGGCCCTGCGGCAGCTGGCCGAGCGCGGCCTGGACGTACTGGGGTTGGAGCAGTTCTCGATCGGCCACACCCTCGGTTCCTCGCACGGCGCGACCCGCATGATCCGCCGAGCGTATCCGCACCCCGACTGGGACGATCTGGTGGACACCGCCTACCTCGCGTGGACGGAGTTGGAGGACGCGGCAAGCGCCCGACTCGTCGATGTCACCGGCGGGTTGTACGCGGCGCCGAGCGATCGGCCCGATCCGTTGCGTGGCCCGGGCTGCCGGCAGGTGGGGCTCGAAAAGGCCGCCGAGATCTTCCCCGGGCTCCGGCTGCCCGAGGGATTCAGCGCCGTGCACGACCCTCGGGCCGGGATCATCGACGCCCACGAGACCCTACGGACACAACTCAGGCTCGCCGAACGGGCCGGGGCCCGGATCGTGGACCGTACGCCGGTCATCGACTGGAAGCCGGACGGCGACGGGATCGTCGTACACACCGCGGATGGCGAAGTGCGTGCCCGGCGCCTGGTGCTGTGTGCCGGGCCGTGGATGCCGTACCAAGTCCCTTCACTGGCACCGCATCTCACGACCACTCGGATCGTGAACGCCTACTTCGCCGCCGATCCGGGCGGGCCGCTGGGGCGCTCCGGGCTGGGCAGCTTCTCGGTGGATCTGCCGGAGGGGCTGCTCTACGGGTTCCCGGCCGTCGACGGTCGTGGACTGAAGGCAGGGCTGGACTCCGGTCCGGACTGGGATCCGGAGTCCGCCCGGCCTCCGGCGACCGAGGAGGAACTCGGGCTGCTGGCAAGGGCGGTGGCCCAGGTGCTGCCCGGCGCGGGTCCGGTGACCGAGAGTCTGACGTGCCTGTACACGATGACCGCCGATCGGCGATTCCTCGTCGGGGAGGTGCCCGGGGTACCGCAGGCTGTCATGGCTTCGGCGTGTTCGGGGCACGGCTTCAAGTTCGGTCCGGCGATCGGGGCCGCGCTGGCCGACCTGGTGTGCGGGGTGCCCCGGCCGGACCTGGCCTTCCTGTCGCCGGCGCGGCTGGTCCCCGGTGGTGCCCGGTGAGGGCCGCCGCCGAGCAGGACAGAGTCGGGCGTGACGATATCGCGCGGGACGCGGCCCGCTCAGCCGTGGAAGACGATCTGCGAGCGCCGCTCGTACCAGGCCGTCAGATGCTCACCGGAGCTGATGACGTGCTCGCGCATCGCCTCCTGTGCCCGGTCGGCGTCCCGCGCGGTCAACGCGTCGACCACGGCGTCGTGCTGACGGACATTCAGCTGCCGGTGGCGTTCGTCGCCCGCGAGAGCCATCGAGGAGACGTTGCGGGGGAAGCTCTCGTTGATCCGGTCGATCATCCGGCGCAGCCAGGGGTTGTCGGCCGCCTCGCACACCACGGTGTGGAAGCAGTCGTTGGCCTCGGTGGTGGCGAGCGGGCCGCCCGGCGCGTCGGTGACCATGCCTTCCCGCACCGCGTGCATCGCTCCGGTGGCCGTGCCCTCCAGTGCCGCGTGCAACACGTCGTTGTGGCGGCGCAGTTCGGCCAGCTGGCGCTCGGTGATGCGGGAGGCGGCGCGCCGCGCGGCCAGGCCCTCCAACTCGGCGCGCACCTCGTAGGCCTGCCGCACCTCCCACGGAGTGGGCACCCGGACCACCGCGCCGCGATGCGGCTGCATCTCGATCAGTCCACCGTGCTGCAACTGGCGGAGCGCCTCGCGCACCGGCGTCCGGCTCACACCGAACTCGGCGGCCAGCGCCGCCTGGCGCAGCGGTTTCCCGATCGGGAGCTCCCCGTTCATGATCCGCGTACGGATACGGGCCGCGATGTCGTCGACGAGGGCGCCTTCGTCTGTCTGGGGCGTCATCGGAGTGGGTCTCACCCTTCTCGGGGGCTGACGGGGGCCGCGCGGAGGTGGAGCAGTCTGCCACGTCGGGGACAGTGCGCTCGGCCCGTAGATATTGGATCCATTCCAAGAGTAACCGCATCCAATACCGGCTTTGATCGATCTGGGAGCTTTGATGAATCTTGACGTGAGCAAAGCGATCGACGTCTCCGTCCCCATCCACCCCGGCATGCTGCACTGGGGCCGCCGTCCCGAGGTGGAGGTCGTCGAGTCGCGCACCGCGGGCGACCCTTCCAACGTCAGCCGCTGGCGGATCGGCGCGCACACGGGCACGCACATCGACGCTCCGGCCCACTTCGTGGACGGTGGCAAGACGGTCGACCGGCTCGACCTGACCGCCCTCAACGGCACCGCCCGCGTGCTCGACCTCACCCACGTCAAGGATCAGATCACCGCCGCCGACCTCGACGCGGCCGGGCTCGGCACCGAGGAGCGGGTGCTGCTGCGCACCAGCAACTCCGCGGGCGTGCTGCGCAGTCCGTGGAAGGCGCGGGAGTGGGTCGGCCTGGCTCCGGACGGCGCCGAGCGGCTCATCGAGGCCGGGGTGCGCACCGCCGGCATCGACTACCTGAGCATCGAGGCCGTCGCCTACACCACCCACTGGGAGACCCACCAACTCCTCTGCTCCGCCGATGTGTTGATCCTCGAAGTGGTCGACCTCCTCCACACCCCGGCGGGTGTCTACGACATGCTCTCGCTGCCGATTCCACTGCAGGGGGCCGAGGCCGCGCCCTCGCGCACGCTGCTCCTGCCCCGGGACGAGACGTGACGAGCGGCAGACCTACGGACAGTCCCGCGCTGATCCTGGCCGCCCCGCATCCCGCCGCGCTGCACGCCGCCCGGCAGGCAGCCCTGCGCGGTGGGAACGCCGTTGACGCGGCACTGGCCGCGGCTGCCGCGCTGACGGTGGTCTACCCACACCAGTGTTCCCTCGGTGGTGACTTGATCGCCCTTGTGCACGCACCGGGCGGCACGGTCCGAGCGGTGATATCGGCCGGGGCGGCCGCGCTCGCCGTCGACGTCGAGGCGTTGCGCGCGGCCGACTCGCGCATGCCCGCCCAGGGCCCGCAGACCGTGACCGTGCCCGGAACGGTCGCGGGCTGGACCGCGCTCGCGGAGGCGTACGGCACTCCAGGCGCACTGTCCGCCGCGCTGCGGAACGCCGCCGCGCTCGCCGAGGAGGGCGCCACGGTCGCGCCCGGACTGGCCCGCGCCGTCCGCGAACGTGCCGCGCAGATCGCGGCCGACCCAGGCCTGTCCGCGCTGCTGACCGGGGCCGACGGCCGCCCGCTCGGCGAGGGTGACCCGCTCCCGCAGCCACGACTGGCCGAGGTTCTACGGCACCTCGCCGAGGATCCTGCGTCCTTCTACCGAGGAGCGATCGCCGACGCCCTCGCGGACGGCCTGCGCCGCGTCGGCAGCCCCCTCACTTCCGCCGACCTCGCGGCCCACCAGGCCGAATTCGCCGAGCCGTTGACGCTGGAACTCGCGGGCACCCGCTGGTGGACCGCTCCCCCGCCCAGCCAGGGCGTGATCCTCCCGTCGCTACTCACGGCAGCCGTCGGCCGGTCGGAACCGGAGCGCACCCGGCTGCTGGCCGCACGCTGCCAGGACGCCGGGGCGGCTCGGGACCGACTGCTCGGCGACCCGCAGGGTGCCCTCATCGACGTAGAAGGACTCCTCGATCCGGCGCCCCTGGCGGGCGCGCTGCCTCCGAAGCCGACGTTCCGGCCCTCGGGCGACACCGTCGCGATCACCGCCGTGGACTCCTCGGGGCTGGCCGTGTCTCTCATCCAGAGCGTCTACCAGACCTTCGGTTCCGGTCTGTGCGATCCGGGCACCGGGATCGTCCTGCACAACCGTGGCTCGGCGTTCAGCCTCACGCCCGGCCATCCCGGCGTGCTCCGACCGGGCGCGCGTCCGCCCCACACCCTCTGCCCCGTCATCGGCGCCTCCGCCGAACTGCTGCTCGCGGCCGGCTGTCAGGGCGGGCGGGCCCAGCCGCAGATCCTCGCCCAGACCTTGCCTCTTCTCGTGGACCCGGCGGCGGATCCCGTCGCCGTGCTCGACCGTCCCCGGTGGGTGGTCGGAGCGCGCGACATCGGTCAGGAGGAGCAGACGCTGCTGGCCGAGCCGGGCTCGGTCCCGGCCACAACACCCGTACTGCTTACGGGAGTTCCGGTCGTCGTCACCACCGGACCCACCGACCTGGCCGGTCACACCCAGGTCGTCCGGCTGACCCGCGACGGGCGACTCGACGGCGCCTCCGACCCGCGAGCCGACGGCGGAGTCGTACGCCACGGCACAGGTCACCCGCCGACGGACGCAAGTGATCGTCCGCGCCCGTCCGTTGACACCCGCCATGACCGCGCGGCCCCCGACTCGGCATCCCGTACCACCCGCACCGCCCCGGAAGGGAAGCACGTATGAGCACGCTCGCCCCCGAACCCGTACCCGCCGTCGCACCGCACCCGCTCGATCCGCTGACGGTCGACGAACTCGCCCTCGCTGTGCGCGTGTTGCGCGCCGATTCCCGGGTCACCGAGGACGCCCGGTTCTGGGGTGTGGCCCTCGACGAGCACCACGCGCGCGTGGCAGGTCCGGAGGACGCGCGGCGGGCGCGGGCCGTGGTGCTCTGCCCCTCCGTACGGAACGCCTACGAGGTCGATGTCGAGCTCGGCGAGAAGCCGCAGTCCACGGCCTGGCGTGAGCTGGACGTGCGCAGTCCGGGCTGCTCGTCGGAGGAGGCCCGGCAGGCCGCCGCCGCTTGCCGGGCGGACCCGCGCTTCCGCGAGGCGCTGGCGCTGCGGGGCATCCACGACGTGTCGCTGGTGATGGTGGACCCGGAGTCGATCGGCGGGTTCGAGCCGCCCGAGTACGCGGGCCGCCGCCTGACCTGGGGCAGCGTCTGGCACCGCACGTCCGAGGACGACAACGGCTATGCCCGGCCCGTGCAGGGGGTGGTGCCGCTCATCGACATGGAGTCGATGGAGGTCCTGTACGTCGAGGACCACGGGGTGGTCCCGCTGTCGGAGGAGTCCGGGGTCTTCGCCGCCGGGACCGTGTCCGAGCGGGCGGGCCTCCGGCCGCTGGAGGTGGTGCAGCCGGACGGGCCGAGTTTCTCCGTCACCGGTCGGCGCATCGACTGGCAGGGCTGGTCGCTGCGGATCGGCTTCACCCATCGCGAGGGCCTGGTGCTGCACGACCTGACCTTCGACGCGGCCGGGAAGGGACCCCGGCAGGTGCTGCGCCGCGCTGCGGTCAACGAGATGTACGTGCCGTACTTCGACACCGCGTCCACCCAGTACCGCAAGAACTTCTTCGACTGGGGCGAGTACGGCGCCGGACCGCTCACCAACTCCCTTGCGCTGGGCTGCGATTGCCTCGGTGTCATCCAGTACTTCGACGCGGCGGTGCTCGGCGGCGACGGAGTGCCCCGGCTCATCCCGAACGCGATCTGCCTGCACGAGGAGGACGACGGCATCCTCTGGAAGCACCACGACGGCCGCACCGGCCGCACCGAGGTGCGCCGCTCCCGCCGCCTGATCATCTCCGCGTTCGCCACCGTCGCCAACTACGACTACGGCTTCTACTGGTCGCTGTACCAGGACGGTTCGGTGGCGCTGGAGATCAAGATGACCGGCATCCTGTCCGCGACGGGGGTCACCGAGGACGAGGAGACGCCGTACGCGCGGCGCGTCGCGCCGAACGTGGCGGTCACCAACCACCAACACCACTTCGCCGTACGGCTGGACATGGCGGTGGACGGTCCGACCAACCGGCTCGTCGAGGTCACCGCCGAGCACGAGCCCGACCCGGCGCTCGACCCGTACGGCAACGCCGCCCGGACCGTGCTGCGGCCAATCCGCACCGAGTCCGAGGCCGCCCTGCGCACCGACCCCTCGCGCGCTCTGCACTGGCGGGTGGAGAACACCGAGGCCCGCAACCGCATGGGCGAACCGACCGCATACCGCCTGCACGTGGAGAACACGGCCGTGCTGCCGGTACGCGCAGACAGCGTCTGCGCCCGCCGCGCGCCGTTCGTGGGACGGCAGTTGTGGGCGACCGCCTACGATCCCGAGCGCCGCTTCGTGGCCGGCGAGTACCCCAACCAGGCGGAGCCCGGCGCCGACGGCGTGCACAAGTGGCAGGAGGAGAACCGGTCGTTGGACGGCACGGATCTCGTCCTGTGGGCCACCGTCGGCTCGCACCACTTCCCGCGCCCCGAGGAGTGGCCGGTGATGCCGGTCGCCAAGGCGCGGCTACGGCTGGAACCCGACGGCTTCTTCGACCGCAACCCGGCCCTGGACGTGCCCGCCCCCATCTCTTGCCACACGCCCGGTCCCGACTCCTGCCACACGCCGAACCCCGCGGCGCCGAACCCCACAGCGCCGGACCACTGCTGCGGCTGACCGCGCCCCGTCATCTTCATCAGAAAGGCGTCCCATGCGCGAGGAAGAGAACACCCGGCTCACCCGGACCGGGCCCGGCACCCCGGCCGGTGAGTGGATGCGCCGCTACTGGCAGCCGATCGCCCTCAGCGATGAACTCGACGGCGTACGACCGCTGGTGGCGCCCAAGGTGCTGGGCCAGGACCTGGTGCTGTTCCGCGACGACAGCGGTGAGCTCGGCCTCGTCGACCGGGGCTGTCCGCACCGGGGCGCCGACCTGGCGCTCGGCCGACTGGAGGACGGCGGACTGCGCTGCTGCTTCCACGGCTGGCTCTTCGCCCGCGACGGCTCCTGTCTGGACACACCCGCCGAGCCTGCCGACAGCCCGCTCAAGTCCCGTATCCGGCTCGGCAGTTATCCGGTCCGCGAGATCAACGGCATCGTCTGGGGCTACCTCGGTCCGGGCGAGCCGCCCGAACTCCCCGCCCTGGACTGCTTCCAGGCCCCCGCCGATCACGCCTTCGCCTGGAAGGGCCTCCTTGAGTGCAACTGGCTGCAGGCCCTGGAGGTCGGCATCGATCCGGCCCACGCCTCCTACCTGCACCGCTTCTTCCAGGACGAGGACCCCGAGGACAGCTACGGCAAACAGTTCCGCGCGGCCTCGCAGGGAACTGACCTGCCGATGACGAAGATCCTGCGCGAGTACGGCCGCCCCGACATCGACGCCGTCCGCACCCCGTACGGCATGCGCATCACGGCCCTGCGCACCCTCGACGGCACCGACAGCGCGGGCCTGCCGATGGACGGCAGCCGCACGCACGTCCGCGTCACCCACCAGGTCTTCCCGCACGCCTTCCACATCCCGCTGGACGCCGAGACCGCGATCACCCAGTGGCACGTGCCGATCGACGACAACTCCAGTTACTGGTACGCCCTGTTCACCAGCGTCGGCGGGCCCGTCGACCGGGACGAGATGCGTCGACAGCGGGTCGACGCGGTCACCCTTCCCGATTACCGGCCCCGCTTCGGCCGCGCCAACGGATACGGCTACGACCCGGCCGAGCAGCTCACCACCACGTACACCGGACTCGGCACCGACATCAACGTGCACGACCAGTGGGCGGTGGAGGGCCAGGGCGCGATCCAGGACCGTACCCGGGAGCATCTGGGCCGGTCCGACAAGGCGATCGTGATGTACCGGCGGATGCTGGGCGAAGCGATATCCGCCATCGAGCGCGGCGAGGACCCGCTCCTGGTGCTGCCCGCCGAACAGGCCGCCGAACTGCGCGGACCCGTCACCCTCGACGGCATCGGTCCCACCGAGGGCTGGGCGGAGCACTGGGCGACGGTGACCGCGAAGCAGCGCGCCGACAGCGGCTGGGCGCAGCCGCTGGGCACGGAGGGCTGAGGGGCGTGGGCTTCGTCGAACGTCATGCGCTGTGGACGCCCGAACAGGTCGAGGCGGCCGAGGAGATCCGCGCTCGTGCCGAGGGTGGCGGTCTGAAGGTGGTGCGGCTGGTCTTCGCCGACCAGCACGGGCTGTTGCGCGGCAAGACGGTCACCGCCGGCGAGGTGACGAACGTGCTGCGCGACGGCACCGGCATCGCCTCGTCGCTGCTGGCCAAGGACACTTCAGGCCGAACGGTGTTCCCGCTCTTCACCAAGGAGACCCCGCTCGGCCTGCCCGAACTGCGCGGCGCAGCAGACATGGTGATGGTGCCCGACCCGCTCACCTTCCGGATGCTGCCCTGGTCGCCGGGGACCGGCTGGCTGCTGTGCGACCTGCGCTTCACCTCCGGCACCGCGGTCCCGCTCTGCACCCGCGGACTGCTGCGCTCGGTGCTGGAGCAGACCGACGGACTCACCTACCGCACCGGCCTGGAGGTGGAGTTCCACCTCTTCCGGCTGGCCGATCCACGCCTGGGCATCGCCGACCTGGGCCAGCCGGGCGCCGCCCCCGAGGTGGGCATGCTCAACCACGGCTACCAGTACCTCAGCGAGCTGCGCTACGACGAACTCGACCCGCTCCTTGACGTGTTGCGTGCCAACATCGAGGGCCTCGGGCTGCCGCTGCGGAGTATGGAGGTGGAATTCGGGCCGAGCCAGGTGGAGTTGACCCTGCAACCGGCGGACGGGCTCGGTACGGCGGACGCGATGGTGCTGCTGCGCGGTGCGGTCAAGCAGGTCGCCGCACGGCACGGACACCACGCCACCTTCATGTGCCGTCCCCATCTGCCGGGGGTGTTCTCCAGCGGCTGGCATCTGCACCAGAGCGTCCTCAGGGACGGCGTCGGCGTGTTCGCGCCCGAGCCGGGCACGGCCGGAGCCGATGGCGGACCCCGCCTCTCGCCCTACGGCACGGCCTTCCTGGGTGGCCTGCTGCGGCACGCCCGCGCGACAAGCGCCTTCTCGACACCGACCCTCAACGGCTACAAACGCTTCCGCTCGCTCTCCCTCGCGCCCGACCGCGCGGTGTGGGGCCGCGACAACCGGGGTGCGATGGTGCGCGTCCTGGGTGACGGACCGTCATCCACCCGTCTGGAGAACCGGATCGGCGAGCCGGCCGCCAACCCCTACCTCTACCTCGCCTCCCAACTCGCCGCCGGGCTGGAGGGCGTGGCGGGCAACCTGGATCCGGGACCAGCGGCCGACGAGCCCTACGCGGCCCAGGCCGAGCCCCTCCCCCGGTCCCTCGGCGAGGCCCTGGACGCGCTGGACGCCGACCGCATGCTCGCCGACCGGCTCGGCAAGGACTTCGTGGCGTACTACGCGAGCATCAAGCGCGCCGAGATCGCCCGCTTCGACCAAGAGGTGACCGACTGGGAACAGCGGGAGTACTTCCGTGTCTTCTGACCTCGACCCCGGCGACCTCGACTCCAGCCAGCTGGACTCCGGCGACCTGACTTCCGCATCCGCAACGACCCATCGGCTCCTGGTCCAGCAGGCCCGCTGGATCGCCCAGGACGTGCTGGAGCTGCGTCTCGTCCGGCCGGACGGCGGCCCGCTGCCGTCGTGGGAACCCGGAGCCCATGTGAACCTCACGCTGCCCTCGGGACTGCGTCGGCCGTACTCGCTGTGCGGCGCGGCCGACGACCGCTCGACGTGGACCATCGCCGTGCACCGGGAGCCGGACGGCCGCGGCGGCTCCCGCGAGATCCACGAAACCGCCCTCGTCGGGCGGGAGTTGGCGGTCGACAGGCCGGTCAACCGCTTCCCGCTGGTCCCCGCCGCGGGCTATCTGTTCCTGGCGGGCGGCATCGGTGTCACCCCGCTGCTGCCCATGGTCCGCGAGCTGGCCGCCGGCGCCCTGCCCTGGCGGCTGGTGCTCGGTGCCCGGGACCGCTCGCGCCTCGCCTACTCGGACGAACTCGTCGCCCTCGGCGGGCCCCGGGTCCTGCTGGTCCCCCAGGACGAGGCGGGCCTGCCCGACCTGGCCGCCGAGATCGCGGCCGCCCCGCCCGATCACGTCGTGTACGCGTGCGGACCGCCGCCGATGCTGGACGCGGTGACCACCCTGTGCCGAACCGCCCTACCGGAGCGGCCTGTTCACGTGGAGCGCTTCGCCGCCCCGGTCGACGAACCCGAACTCGCCGGCCCGGACGGCGACTTCGACGTCGTGTTGCGTCGGTCGGGCCTGCGACTGACGGTACCCGCGCACCGATCGGTACTTGACGTCGTACGGGAACGCATGCCGGACGTTCCCTACTCGTGCGAAGAGGGCTACTGCGGCAGTTGCGAGACAGCGGTGTCGGCCGGGACGCCGGATCATCGCGACACCGTGCTCGAACCTTCGGAGCGTGCCACCGCCACGACGATGATGATCTGCGTCAGCCGCTCCGCGTCACCGGTCCTCGAACTCGACCTCTGACCCGGACGATTCCATCCCCTCTCATTCGAAGTCGCTCACGGAGGAGAACCCATGGCCCAGCGCGGAGTGCATCGCGTCCTGCCGTTGCTGCTCGGCTGGGAGGACCTGCCCAAGTCGGTGTCCGTGCACGGGGCGCCCCGAGGGGAACGCGTCCGCGAGCCCGTGCCGGGGATC
The DNA here is from genome assembly GCF_053599215.1 of Streptomyces sp. NPDC001002. Taxonomy (NCBI): domain Bacteria; kingdom Bacillati; phylum Actinomycetota; class Actinomycetes; order Kitasatosporales; family Streptomycetaceae; genus Streptomyces; species Streptomyces sp. NPDC001002. Next base: position 74,245 of record NZ_JBSFLV010000040.1, read on the forward strand.
CTGCTGGAGTGCGAGGACGGCTGGCTGCTGCTGGACACCGGCTTCAACACGGCCCTGTTGCGGGACCCCGCCCTGCGCCGGCGCTTCTACCCCTCCCCCTCCTACCAACCCGAACTGCCGGGCCCCGGCGAGCCGTTGGAGGAGGCGCTGGCCGGCGTCGGCGTCGCCGTCGAGGACGTCTCCGCGGTCGCCGTCAGCCACCTCCACGCCGATCACGCGGGCGGCCTGAAGCACTTCGCGGGACGCGTCCCCGTGCATGTGCAGCGCGCGGAGCTGGCGTACGGGCTGTCGGGGCGGCCGGAGGTCGAGCGGCACACGATCTTCCGGGTGGACTTCGACGATCCGCGCATCGACTGGCGCCAGGCCGACGGCGACACCGAGATCGCGCCGGGCGTCACCGCCGTACTGACCGCAGGCCACACCCCCGGCCACCAGAGCTTCGTGGTCGACCTCGCCGGGGGCGGCGGCTTCGTCTTCGCCTTCGACGCGGCCGACCTCGCGGAGAACATCACCGACGAACGCCCCGTCGGCGCCTCCATCGGCGTGGATCCACAGGCGACCGTCGAGCCCATCCGACGGCTCAAGCGCCTCGCGAAGGAGAAGGGGTACGAGGTCATTCCGGGTCATGATCCAGTGGTGTGGCCGGAGTTGATGAAGCGTCAGGGCACCTTGCGCTGATCGCCTCTGGCGTGACCGAGGTCGACCTCGCCCTTCTCACGACGAGCGGTCGCCGCTGCCCGGCTTCACCGCCGTGGGTTCGCCGTTCCCCAGCCACGGCCGGGCGAGCAGTATCAGCGCGACTCCCGCCGCACCGGCGGCGATCAGCATGATGACGGCCATGGGCAGGGAACTGTCCTCTCCGAAGAGACCGACAACGGGCGAGGCCAGGGCGCCGAAGAAGAACTGGAAGCCGCCGAGGAGTGCGGAGGCGGCACCGGGGGCGCCCCGGCCGAGGGTCTGGCCGATGGCCATCGTCGAGGGAATGACCAGGCCGATGCCGAGGACGGTGACGAACAGCGTGGCCCAGGTGCCCGCCAGGGTCTCTCCCGCCGTCGACACCAGCAGCACCTGGGCCACGGCGCCGAGCGCCGCTATGGCGACCCCCGCCGTGAGCAACGCGTTCAGGCCGACGCGCGAGGCCAGTTGGGAGAAGGCGGCACCCGAGATCAGCATGCCGACGGCGTTGCTCGCGAAGATGAGGGAGTACGTCGTCGAGGAGACGCCGTGCAGGTTCTCGAAGACGAAGCTGGAGCCGCTGACGTAGGCGAACAGCGCCGCCGAGATCATCGCCAGGACGAGGACGTAGCCCATGAACGTACGGTCGGCGAGCAGGGTCCCCATCGCGCGGAAGGTGCTCGGCACCCCGCCGCGGTGCCGTCGCTCGGGCGGCAGGGACTCCGGGACGCCGCGCACCACACCGAACACCAGCACGACGCCGAGCACCGCGAGGGCGACGAACACGGCACGCCAGGTGGACACGGCCAGCAGCGCTCCGCCGATTACAGGTGCGGCGATCGGGGCGACGCCCATGATCTGGGACAACACGGCGAAGTAGCGGGGCAGTTCGGGCCCGTGGAAGCGGTCGGTGAGGACGGCTCGGGCCAGCACCATGCCCGCCGCTCCGGCCAGGCCCTGGAGGAAGCGGGCGCCGGTCAGGGCGGCGACGTTCGGTGCGACGGCGCAGGCGAGGGAGAAGACTATGAAGGCGATCGCGCCACCGGTCAGCAGCCTGCGCCGGCCCAGTCCGTCGCTGATCGGGCCGATCAGCAGCTGGCCCACGACGAGTCCGGCGAGGAAGGCGGTCATGGTCAGCTGTACGGCGGAGCTGCTCGCCCCCAGCGAGTCCCCCATCTCGGGGAAGCCGGGGACGTACATGTCGATGGCGAGCGGGGCCACCGCGGTCAGGGCGGCCAGGACCGCGATCAGCACGGCGGAGGATCGCCTGGACGGATCGGATCCCGGCGGGGAAGAGACTGCGACGGGGGCGCGTGAGGAAGCGCCAGAGGAGGGGGACGGCGATACCATGAGAGAAAGGTAACTGATGATTCACTGGTTAACAAATAGTCGCTGCACCCCGAAAGTGAGAACACGAGCCGCATGCCCTCCACCCCTGCCGAGATCCGCGCCCAGTGGGCCGAGCACCACCCCGAGCTCGACACCTCCCCCATGGAACTGGTGGGCCTGCTGAAACACGCCACGGGCCTGCTCGCCCACGCCGTCGAACCCCTCTACGCGGGCGCCCCGCTCACCGCGCCGGAGGTCGACATGCTCATCCCCCTCCGGCACGCGAAGGACCCGATGATCGCCCGCGGCCTGGCCGACGGCCTCGGCCTCTCGCGCGCCGGCGTCAGCAAGACCCTGGCGAAGCTGGAGAAGCGAGGCTTCATCGCCCGCACCCCCAACCCCGCCGACCGGCGCGCCGCGCTGGTCACCATCACTCCGGCCGGCATGAAGGCCGTCGATGAGTTCTTTCCCCGCCAACTCGCCGCCGAGGTAGCGCTGTTGAAGGGGCTCGGCGAGGACCGGGAGCGGGTTCTCCAGGCACTCGGGCGACTCGTGGAGGTCATGGAGGGACACGGGGGCCACAACTGACGTTGCCCACACGGCAATTGGCGATCCAGACCGTTGAGGTCGGCCGAACTGTCGAGCTGGATCGTGTGGTGGGGGCCCTCAGACCCCGTACGTGGTCGCGCTGTGCGTGCGCAGCTTGGCGTGCAGGGCGAACTGCGCGTCGTCGTACTGCTCCTTGAGCGTTGCCACGAGGTCCGCGACGGTCATGCTCTGTTTGACGGCACCGATGCCTTGGCCCGAGCCCCAGACGTCCCTCCACGCCTTCGGCTTCGCGGTGTCGCTCGTCCCGAAGTCCATGGCGGTCGGATCCGACTCGGACAGGTTGTCCGGGTCGAGTCCGGCGGCGGAGATGCTGCCGCGCAGGTAGTTGCCGTGGACGCCGGTGAACAGGCTGCTGTAGACGATGTCCTTCGCGGCGCCGTCGACGATCATCTGCTTGTACGCGGCCGAATTGTTCGCCTCGGTGGTGGCGAGGAACGCGGAGCCCACGTACGCGAGGTCCGCGCCCGCGGCCAGCGCCGCCAGGATGGAGCGGCCGTGGGCGATCGCGCCGGACATCAGCAGCGGACCGTCGAACCACTCCCGGATCTCCTGCACGAGGGCGAACGGTGACTGCGTGCCGGCGTGGCCGCCGGCCCCTGCGGCCACGCCGATCACACCGTCGGCACCCTATTATAACGAGTAACTACAAACAAAAGGCAGAAATCCATACACACAATTATTAA